>JBJSZW010000076.1:0-18086 GCA_046090565.1 Gammaproteobacteria bacterium | reverse complement strand
GTAAAAATACGCCCTCGCCACCGGCTTCAAATTCAAGCCATACAAAAGGCAAATCTGGATACCTTGCCTCTAGAGCTGATCGGCTATTGCCAAGTTCTACAAACAAGAGTCCGCCTGGCTTTAAAAATTGTTTGGCTTCCTTTAATATTTTAGCGACTATTTCTAATCCGTCATTCCCTGCTTCTAAGGACATCTTGGGTTCATGCCTGTACTCTGGAGGTAAATTATCCATGTCTTCGGCATCTACATAAGGAGGATTGCTAATAATTAAGTCATACTGCTTTTGAGGCTCCAAGGCTGAAAACAAATCACTTTGAATCAAACGCAGTCGATTAAGGGGATCCAGTCGATTTTTGTTGATTGTAGCCACTTCAAGGGCTTGAGAGGACAATTCAATTGCATCCACCTGCAAATCTTCAGCCCCATAATGCAAAACCGCTAATGCAATACAGGCTGAGCCCGTACAAAGATCCAATACCCGTTTCGGCTTTTGATTCAACCAGGGTCTAAAATTTTTTTGAATCAATTCTGCAAAAGGGGATCGTGGAATAATCACGCGTTCATCCACATAGAATTTTAAACCAGCAAACCAAGCTTGATGCATTAAATAAGATAAGGGTTTTCGGGTTGCTACACGCAAGCCTGCGATTGCATAAATTTCATCTTGAATTTTAGAATTCAAAGGCTGTTCCAAAACCTCTTCGCCCGCCCCAGGATCTAAATTCAAATGCCCCAGTACTAGGGCGCAAGCTTCGTCCCAGGGATTATCTGTCCCATGCCCATAATACAAATCAGCTGCCTCAAAGTACTGATACACGGACTCTAAAACATCGCCAAGATATTTTTTCTGTGTTAATATATTTTCCATTCTATGTGATCTTTTTTACTTAGTTTATTTTACGTTATTTTCAGTTTAAGGATTATGAATGTCATCCCAATCTTTGCCCCAGACCTTACGATCGGCCTATCTTCTGATTGAAAACAGCTTGACTCAAAAACCCAAACATGCCAAAGCTCGCTACACACTAGCACAGGCCTACTACCAAGTAGCCCGTGATGATATCACACTATCAAATAATAAAGCCAGGTTAAATCTTAATTCAGCCATCAGCTTGCTCCAAAAAGATTCTCGGCCGACCTATAATAAACTATTGCTACTCGTGAAAGCCTATGACTTACATGCACGTTTGATGCGAAACCAAGGCGAATTAGATGCTACTTCCTATGATTTAACACAAATTATCCTCCGTATTGACGAATACTCCAATCAACATCCTTTGTATTTAACCGAACGAGAGACCGAACCAGAGGTCTCTGAGCTTTACTTTATTCAATTAGATGCTATTATCCAACATTTGATGCTTTTGAAATCAGAAAATCCAAATCTTTCTCAAGATGAAGCCCTCATGGGCTATTTCCAAACAAGCACCAGCTATATTATTCGAACCTTGGAGGATTTAGAATCCTACCAAAATCCAAATCCTCAGGATATTTACCAAAGATTGGCGTTCACTGGGCTTATTATTTCTTTTGTTGAACGCAGCCTACATCAAATCGATCATGCCTTAGGCGCACTAGAAAATACTTTTTTCTACTGCCATACCATCGTTCCAAATACACCAGCTACTTTATCTACCAAAATTTTGATCTTTGGTCTTTGTTGTTTAGAATGGGCTGCTGTTCATTATAACATAAAGCCAGCTATTTCAAACGAAGCTGAATCAAACCTTATTATTGCAGAATTCTACCACTTTTTATTTTCTTGCTTTGCCCATCAGAACAATGTTTTGCGTAAACAACAATCCTTAAGTTTTGAACAAATGTTTTTGATGATTGAATTTATCACCGAAGATCCAGAATTGCTGTTTGGTTTTCCATATTTATTAGTCGATCTGATTCATGCGCTCAAGCTATTAGAGCTTGGTATTTTACAAAAAAATGAATCTGTTAATGAAATTTTACAGGCCGAATATTATCAATTTAATTTATCTGATTATTTGAATAATACGGTTGTTCATTTGCATGGTCTTTATTTTGATCTTTTTTTCAATTCAGACGAGGAAGTTCTGTTAGACAATTATCGTAATACTTTTGAAAAAATTTGGTTTGAACCGAGCTATTCTATTTATCACTTTTATCAAACTAAAACTTTAAATACGAGCCGCAAGGAGGCTGCATTATGCAATTAGGACCCTTTTTAATTGATTTGGAAGGCCAACATCTAAGTACTGCTGAAAAATCTCTGATCAAGCACCCTATGGTTGGTGGTATTATTTTTTTCACTAAAAACATCGGTTCCGATAAAGCCAGTTTCAAAGGCCTAGCTTCTGAAATTAAAAGCATTAATCCAGATCTTTTACTTTTGGTGGATCAAGAAGGTGGTGCGATTCAACGCTTCAAGGGCTCAGCTTTTGGAGATTGGCCAGATGCTTTTAGCTTTGGTAAACTCTATGACAAAGATGCTAATGCAGCCCTGAATAAAGTTTACGACATGGGACGAGAAATCGCGAGTTTGCTTAAAAGCCTGTACATTGATATTAATCTGGCTCCCGTTTTAGATTTGCATACCGACAATGCCATTATTGGAAAATACCGAAGAGCCTTTCACAAAGATCCACACATCATTGCAGAACTTGCTAAGGCCTTTATCGACGGTTCACACAGCATGAATGTACTTTGTTGTGGCAAACATTTTCCCGGCCATGGTGCCTGCTTGGAAGATTCTCATATTCACCAATCGCAAGCGAATATTGATTCTGAAAGTTTAAAGCAACATATTTATCCTTTTAAAGAATTAATTAGTACTCAGAAGTTAGACTGTATTATGCCCGCACATGTACTGTATCCTCAATTTGATCCTAAATACATCGCAGGTTTTTCTAAGTATTGGATGCAAACCGTATTACGCGAAGAATTGGGATTTGAAAAAGTAATCATGAGTGACTGTTTGTCTATGGCAGGCGCTCAATTGGGATCCATTTCAGAAGCCGCCATCACAGCCTTGAATGCAGGTTGCGATTTGGTTATTTTGTGCGAACAAAACAGAAAAGAGCTCACCCATATTTTAAATAATTTATTAGATTATGATTGGACATTAGAGTCTAAGAATAGAGTTTTAACCTTAAAGGAATAGACCCAGCGTTACGCGCTATTACACTCATCTCTTTTTTTCTCTACTCTACAATGATTGGTTAACCGCTTTCTTTTAAAAGAACTATCCTTGTATTAAAAGAATGAGAAGCTTAAACCAAACAAAAGTAGAAAGTAGGATGATGCACATGTCGAACCACAATGCGAAACTCACCATTCCTGGCCATATTGACTTAGCACTTGCTATTAAACAAGGTTCTTTGGGCCCCTCGGTGATCGATGTTTCTTCCTTAAGCAAACACAATCTTTACACCTTTGATCCTGGTTTTATGTCTACGGCTTCTTGCGAATCAGCTATTACCTATATTGATGGAGACAATGGCGTTCTCTTACACCGTGGTTATCCGATTGCAGAACTCGCAGAACATTCTGATTATCTAGAGGTTTGTTATTTACTTCTGCACAAAGAATTACCTAATAAAGAACAAAAAACCAGTTTTATTTACAACTTACAACACCACACGATGGTACATGAACAATTGATCCATTTTTTCTATGGCTTCCCCAGAAACGCACACCCTATGGCGATCATGTGTGGGGTGGTCGGAGCTTTATCCGCCTTTTATCATGACTCTTTAGACATTCACAATCAACAACACAGGGATACCGCCGCTCTTCGAATGATCGCTAAAATGCCCACTTTAGCTGCGATGGCCTATAAATATTCAATTGGCCAACCCTTTGTATACCCCTTAAACCACCTAAGCTATGCCGAAAATCTATTGCGAATGATGTTTTCCGTTCCAGCTGAAGAATATAAACTTGATCCCATTCTGACCCGAGCTGTAGATAAAATTTTAATCCTGCATGCGGATCACGAACAAAATGCGTCTACTTCCACAGTTCGAACAGCCGGATCTTCTGGTGCTAATCCTTTTGCCTGTATTGCCTCTGGCATAGCTGCCCTTTGGGGACCAGCTCATGGAGGAGCCAATGAGGCTGTATTGAATATGCTCAAAGAAATTGGGGATGTATCCAGAATCAACGAATTTGTGAAACGTGCCAAAGATAAAAACGATACTTTTAGATTGATGGGGTTTGGACACAGGGTTTATAAAAATTTTGATCCCAGGGCCAAAGTGATGCGTGAAACTTGTCATCAAGTGCTTGATGCCTTAGGTATCCACAATGATCCTTTGTTCAAATTAGCTCTAAAATTAGAAGAAATTGCACTACAAGACGATTATTTTGTAAGTAAAAAACTCTATCCCAACGTAGATTTTTACTCAGGCATCATTTTAAAGGCCCTGAACATCCCAACCAGCTTATTTACCGTGATGTTTGCAGTTGCTAGAACCGTGGGCTGGGTTTCCCATTGGATGGAAATGATCTCTGCCTCCGATCTTAAAATATCTAGACCCAGACAGCTTTATACCGGTTTACAAGAAAGACATTTTACGCCTTTAGACAAAAGATGACGCCCCCCCTTTCCACATCAATTTAAGTATTTAGCAAGGTGTCCGTTTTTTTGGGGTCAGATCACTATACCCTTGATCTATAAATAATGCTAGACCTTTTATTTTTTAAAGGAAATCTTATATCCCCACGGATAGATCCGGGGGTTTTACGCTTGTTTTTGGTAAGGAACTAGGGAGGCATCTTTCAATCCTAGGGCACCCAGGATATAATGATGCTCTACTATTTTGGGTTGATTTTGGAGAATTTTGAGGCTTTAAACCATGCAAGAAAATCAAAAAATTGCGAACAAAAGAAATATTTTAGTCACCAGTGCTTTGCCCTATGCGAATGGAAATTTGCATTTGGGCCACCTGCTTGAACACATACAAAGCGATATTTGGGTTCGATTTCAAAAACAACAAGGCCACGATTGTTATTTCGTCTGTGGTTCGGATGCCCATGGCACGCCTATCATGCTCAAGGCACAGGAATTAGGCATTACACCCGAAGCTCTGGTTGAACAATTCAAAGAATCTCATCGTAAAACACTTGAATGCTTTGAGGTCTTTTATGACAATTACCACTCTACCCATTCTGATGAAAATAAAGCACTGTCTGCCGAAATTTTTCTAAAGCTCAAAGCCAATGGCGATATTCTTGAACGAGAGATTGAACAAGCCTTTGATGCCAAAGCCCACATGTTCCTACCCGATCGTTATGTGAAGGGCACTTGCCCACAGTGCAAAAAAGAAGATCAATATGGGGACAGCTGCGAATCTTGTGGGGCAACTTATGATCCCTTGGATTTGATCAATCCGATTTCAACAGTATCGAAAACCACGCCGATTCGAAAATCCTCCCTGCATTTGTTTGTTGATTTGCCCAAATACCAAGCTTTCTTAGAAAATTGGGCCAAAGATCATGTGGATTCAAAACTCAATAATAAACTACAAGAATGGTTCCAAGCTGGTTTAAAAACTTGGGATATTTCCAGAGACGCGCCCTATTTTGGTTTTGAGATCCCAGGGTATGCCGATAAATATTTCTATGTCTGGCTGGACGCACCCATTGGTTATATGGCCAGTTTTTTGAATTTGATCAAAAATCAGCCTCAAAACAATGCTTTAAATTTTGATGCCTTTTGGAAAACCGAAGAAGCCGCTCAGGCAAAAACAGAGCTCTACCATTTTATAGGCAAAGATATTCTCTATTTTCATGCCTTGTTTTGGCCGGCTATTTTAAAAGGCTCAGGTTTTCGCTTGCCTTCTGGTATTTTTACCCATGGTTTTTTAACCGTGAATGGCCAGAAAATGTCTAAATCTCGGGGTACTTTGATTGCTGCTGAAAAATACCTGGATCAGGCCCCTGCGGATGCCTTGCGTTATTATTTTGCGAGCAAGCTACAAAACAGTATTGAAGATTTGGATTTTAACTTAGCCGAATTTGTGGCTAAAATAAATTCTGATTTAATTGGAAAATTAATTAATATCCCCAGCAGAACTGCAAAATTACTCAATCAATATTTTGAAAATACTTTGATTTCAAATTTAAATTCTGAACACCAAGCCATGTATGAATCTTGGCTAAGCCCAAAGGCAGAGATTTTAGAAAATTTTGAAAATCGCAACTACGCCAAAAGCATTCGTTTGATCATGGAAGTAGCAGACAGCATCAATCAATTCATTGATGCCCACAAGCCCTGGCATTTGGTAAAATATACCGATCCCCAAGCCATGGCTCAAGCACATGCGGTGGTGAGCCTAGGCATTAATGGCTTTAAGCTTTTATTGCACTACTTGGCCCCTGTTATTCCTGGTTTAACGGCAAAATCTTTGGAATGGCTGAATTTAAGCAGCACTTCTAGTGATTTACTACTTAATTATCAAATCAGGGCTTTTAGCCCCCTAATGACACGCTTAGATCTTAAAGAGGTTGAACACATGATAGATACTCCCGCGACCCCAAGCACTGAAAATCCCGAAAATAAAATAGCTACTGCGAGTATTATTGATCCTATTGCACCCAGCATCAGTATTGATGATTTCAGCAAGCTGGATTTAAGAATTGCAAAAATCCTAAATGCAGAAGAAATTCCTGAAGCCGAAAAGCTGCTTAAATTAACCCTGGATATTGGCTCGGAAACCCGTACCGTATTTGCAGGGATTAAATCTGCCTATAAACCCGAAGATTTGATTGGCAAATTTACCGTGATGGTGGCAAATCTTGCCCCCCGTAAAATGCGTTTTGGTGTTTCTGAAGGCATGGTTTTGGCAGCCTCTGGCCCTGAAAAAGAAGGCCTTTGGATTTTAGAACCCCAAGCAGGCGCCTTGCCCGGCATGCGTGTTAAATAATATTTAATTATTAATCGCATGGAAAATTCCCAACCTGCCTTTAAGGTTGCCTTTATTGATGAATCCCAGTGCGTAGGCTGTGCCAAATGTTTAGAGGCCTGCCCTGTGGATGCTATTGTGGGCAGCCTGCAATGGATGCACACGGTGATCACACAGGAATGCATTGGCTGCCAGCTTTGCATTACGCCCTGCCCTGTGGATTGCATCAGCATGCGGCCTTTGGAACGCTCTGAAGGCGAGATAAAAGATCTTAAATCAAAAGCCAAAATTCGCGTTCAAAACCGAAAACAACGCCTAAAAACCCTAGAACCCGAAAAGCCAGCAATCAAAGCATTGACAACCAAAACAGCACAAGATTTGATTGCAGAACTTAGAAAAAAACATGAACCTTGAAAAAATCTCTCAAATTTCTAAAAAAAATGTTCCTGAATTCTTAAATAAGCTTTTAAGTACTTTTCCTAACCCCAAAACAGAATTGGTTTATGCTTCTGATTTTGAATTGCTGATCGCCGTTATGCTCTCGGCCCAAGCAACGGATATTAGTGTGAATAAAGCCACTGCTATTTTATTCCCAAAGGCCAATACCCCCGATGCAATTTTAGCCCTGGGCGAAGCGGGTTTAAAAAATTATATAAAAACCATTGGCCTATACAACAGCAAGGCCAAAAATATCATTCGAACTTGCGAACTTTTGATCCAAAAGCATGGGAGACAAGTGCCTGCTACGCGCGAAGACTTAGAGGCTCTGCCGGGCGTAGGCCGAAAAACCGCCAATGTGGTTTTAAACACAGCCTTTGGGCAAGATTTAATTGCTGTTGACACACACCTATTTCGGGTATCTAATAGAACCGGATTGGCTCCTGGGAAAAATCCGCTTGAAGTTGAGTTGTCTTTGTACCGGCAAATTCCTAAAGCTTATCTGAAACAGGCCCACCATGTGTTAATTTTACATGGGCGCTATGTCTGTAAGGCCAAGCAGCCCCTTTGTAGCACTTGTGTGGTTCAAGCATTATGTCAGTATAGGATGAAAAATATACCATGAATACGAAAGAAAACATCGAACATTCTAAAGCCATTCTTAAAAATCATGCCGAGCATTTAGGTAATTCTTTGCTCAAATTAAAAGAGCTAGCCATTGGCGAAGCCCTTGAATCTGAATTAGACAATCTGAAAAAATTCGCGCTAAAACCTTTCGAACAAGAAATAAAAAATTTCTCTAAATTTTTAAAGCAGGAATTTAAAAAACTTGAAAAATCAGAGCTCTCCAGAAAAAAATCCACAGACAAAGCCGAACTAGAAAAAAAAGATTTGTCTGAAATTCAAGCTCTACTAGAAACGGCTCAAAAAGAATTAGACGATTTTTCAGCTCAAGCCGAAATGTTTAAAAAAAACATGGCTGAGTTTGAAGAAAAGCTAAAAATGAATCAAACCCAACTCGATTATGAGCATTTACCCAAAGAACTTGAACAAGCCCTCAGCCTACAGGCCAAAATCAATAAACTTTGCGCGGAGGCTCAAAAAACCTTAGAAGCCACACCAGCAGAAATACTGGGCAAAGCTGAAGCAACCTCAGGCCAAATAGCCCATTTAAGTTTATCTGCCTTTGAACGATCCAAACAAAATTCAAAAGCCATTGAAGATTTGCGAGCAGTTTTTGAAAAAAAGCAGTCCCCTAAACCTACAGGCTTATAAAAGGGCTATAATCTGTAAATGAGATTAAAAACCTTAGAGGAACAAAGAAAAAGAATTGTACTATTAGTGCTGGGCATGAGCTCTGGGCTGCCCTTTGGGCTATTGGCTTCCAGTTTGATTCTCTGGATGAAATACAATAACCCCTCGCAACTGGCGCTCAGCCCCTTTTTTCTTTGCACCCTGCCCTATTGCTTTAAATTTCTATGGGCCCCTTGGGTTGAAACTGTTAAACTGCCTTTTTCATCCTGGGGGCAACGGCGTTCTTGGTTTTTGTTCACCCAAGCGGCTATGATTTTAACGCTCTATGCCTTGTCTTTGAGTATTTACCAGGGCTTATCTAATCTGCTTGTGATTGGTATTGCAGTTTTAACCGCCTTTTTCACCGCCACGCATGACATTGTTTTAGACGGCTACAGAATTGAAAGCTACCGAGACAATCCCAAGCAATTAATTTTGGGCACTACCCTTTCAAGCACAGGTTTTAAAATCGGCCTGTATTTTAGCAGCGCCGGTACTTTGTATTTGGTTTATTTAGGCTATAGCTGGCATTTGGCTTTTCAAATGATCAGCTCCTTGCTTTTTTTAGGACCCATTGCTTTGATTTTTGCTGAAGAAACTCAAAATAGGCCTTGCAAAAAATCCGAAGTATTCTATTTTAAAGATTTTTTTAAAATAAAACATTGGTATTTATTAATTTTGTTTATCCTAACTTTTAAGATTGCAGACAGCATTCCAGCAGGGCTAACCCATACGCTTTTGGTTGATTTATCCCGCAGTTTAAGCGAAATTACCCACAGCACCAAAACCTTTGGCTTACCTTGCATGATTTTTGGTGGTATTTTAGGAGGCATTATTTTAAACAAATACGGCATTAAAAAGGCCCTTCTAATTGCCGCTTGCATTCAAATATTCGCGCCTTTTGTGTGCTGGATTTTGACTCAATACCCGGTTACCAGCAATGAACTGATGCTGGTTGTGGCGATTCAAAATTTCTGTTGCGGGGTTGGTTCTACTGCTCTTTTGACTTTTCTTTCGGCACAATGCAATAACAATTATGCCGCTTCACAATTTTCGACGATTTATTCTTTCAGCTCTTTTTCTAGAATCAGCCTTTGTTTTTTTGGCAGCCTAACTGTAGATTATGCAGGCTGGAATAATTTATTCTTCTTTGTTTTTATCCTAAGCTTTAGTGCTATTCCAGTGATTTATTGGATCACTCAAAAAGACACTTAGCTAATAGGAGTTGACACAGAGTCAGCATCAATTAGAACTTGCCCCCAATTAGGAACTACAGTGCTTTTGCATTGTGCTGGTAATATTCTTGCCCCCAGTGGACTCCCAAACGCTCCAACACAACCCATGGTTATTTTGCCTGGAGAAGGCGAATTAAGTATAATCCAGACTTCTTGAGCAATCCCAGTAGCTTCTACCCAAGAAGGCGCATTTGGAGAACACGCCATCTCTGAACAAGGAAAACCAAGAACGACGAATGTCCTACCTACCAGGTTGAAAATCCATGCATATCGATTCGAAGGTGTTCTGGCACCCCCCACGACTCCAGGCCCCATCGCTGTGTTAAGGGCTTCTCGATTGGCACTTAAGGCATTAAGCACAGTTGTTCCGTCCGCAACAGTAACATGAGGCTTTTGAGTAATTAGGTCGCTAACTGTTACCTTGACAATGTTCTGTATATTTAAAACCGCCGTTTGCATCGTCACTCGATCACGATATCTTTTGTACTCTGGCACTACCAAGATGGCCAAGATTGAAATAATTGCAATAACTACCATGAGCTCGACCATACCAAATCCACTAACTCGCTTCATATTCCACCTAAATTTTTAACAAATCAATTTTTTTGACATTATTAAATTGTACACCAGAAGCACTTGGAGCTGCAAAATAATTTTTGTACTCGCTGTATTTTAAAGTCTGGGTTTTATTGCCTGAGATTACAAAAATCTTACTTTCACTTTGATTGTTGCTGAATACGGCATGACTGATTAAGTTTTGTTTATTTTTTTGCTTTAAGTGGATTAGCTTTTGGCCCTTGCCCTTTTGCATTTGCTGCAGGCTATTGATGTCTAAAATTAAGATTCGGCCATCGTCCGTGGCTAAGCAAAGCAATTGATCATCTGGTTTGATTAAAACAGGAGGTAATAAACTGGCCCCTTCGCCCAAATTAATCACTGCTTTACCGGCCTTGTTTTTGGCTTGCAAATCTTCCACCGTGATAATAAAACCATAGCCCTGATTCGAAAGCAATAAAACCCGCAACTGCAAATCACCCAAGATCATGCCTATGATCGGATACTGGGGTGATAATTCCAAACGAGCACTCAAGGGCTCACCCTGGCCCCTGGCGCTTGGCAAGCTGTGTGGTGCTAAGCTATAGGAACGCCCTTGGGCATCCAATAAAATCAAGACCTGATCTTGCTTGCCATAAACAGCTTGTAAGAAGCTATCACCAGCCTTGTAGCTTAGATTTTCAACATCAATATCATGGCCTTTGGCCGAACGAATCCAGCCCTTGGCAGATACCACCACTGTGATAGGATCTGCAGGTATTTTTTCAATCAAACTTAATTTTTGCGCTTCTGCACGTTCAACCAATAAATTTCTACGTTCATCGCCATAGAGTTTTGTATCTTGTTTTAATTCTAGTTTTAATAAATTTTTTAAGCTCTTATCTGATTCTAAATGCTTGCTTAATTCATTTTCTTCGTTTAATAGTTTTTGTTTTTCGTCTTTTAACTTAAATTCTTCTAACTTGGCCAATTGTCTTAATCTTAATTCTAAAATAGCCTGGGCTTGGATTTCAGAAATTTTATATTGAGCCATTAAGGCAGTTTTAGGCTCTTCTTCTTCCCGGATAATCGCAATCACTTGATCTAAATTTGCATAAACCAATAAGAAACCATCCAAAATATGCATGCGATCCCGCACTTGGCCCAAACGATGCTCCAAACGCGAACGCAAGGTATTGGTTCTGGACAATAACCATTCGTTCAAGAGCTTATTCAAAGGCATTACCCTGGGTTTGCCATCTAGGGTAATCATATTAAAATTCACACGCACTACTTTTTCAAGATCGGTAGTGGCAAATAAGTGATCCATCAACTGCTGTAAATCAACTCGATTAGAACGCGGCACAATCACCAAACGCGTTGGATTTTCAATGTCTGATTCATCCCGTAAATCACTGATCAATGAGAGTTTTTTCTGATTCATCAAATCTGCTATTTGTGCTAAAACATTGGCACCAGAAATTTGTGGGGGTAGGGCTGTCACCACTATTTCGCCATTTTGTTCTTCGTATTTGGCGCGTACCCTTAAAGTGCCATTGCCTGTTTTATAAATAGCGATTAAATCTTTTTTGGGACTTACAATTTCAGCTGCGCTTGCAAAATCTGGGCCCTGAATAAATTCACACAATTCCTCAACACTGGCATTGGGGCGATCCAGCAAGTACAAACAGGCATTCACCACTTCTTTTAGATTATGGGGGGGAATGTCTGTAGACATACCGACAGCAATACCGCTCGTGCCGTTTAACAAAATATTAGGCAGACGGGCTGGCAATAATTTAGGTTCTTTCAAAGTTCCATCAAAATTAGGCAGCCATTCCACAGTACCTTGATCTAATTCTTGTAATAAGACTTTGGCATAGGGTGCTAATTTGGCTTCTGTGTAACGCATGGCTGCAAAAGATTTAGGATCATCACTGGAACCCCAGTTGCCTTGACCATCGATCAAAGGATAGCGGTAGGCAAAATCTTGGGCCATTAAAACCATGGCCTCATAGCAAGCTGAATCCCCATGCGGATGGTATTTACCCAAGACATCACCTACGGTTCTAGCTGATTTTTTGTATTTGGCTTCGTTATTCAAACCCAATTCGGACATGGCATATACAATACGCCTTTGTACGGGTTTTAAGCCATCTGAAATATGCGGCAGGGCCCGATCTAAAATCACATACATGGAATAATCTAAGTAAGATTGTTCTACAAATTTTCTGAGTTCTAATTGTTCTATCATGAATTTAAATTTCCGCTAAATTACCATTGGTTTCTAACCAAGCTTTTCGATCGGAGGCACGCTTTTTGGCCAAAAGCACATCCATCATTTTGTCTGTTAGGATACTGTCATCTAAATTTAATTGCACCAAACGCCTGGTTTCTGGGGCCATGGTGGTTTCCCGCAATTGGCTAGGGTTCATTTCACCCAGGCCTTTAAAGCGCGTGATGTGTATTTTTGTATTTTTATTCTTGTTTTTGGCATGAATTTTATCTAAGATTCCACGCTTTTCTGCCTCATCCAGTGCATAGTAAACTTCTTTGCCTGCATCCACTCGAAACAAAGGAGGCATGGCAATAAACACATGGCCTTGTTCTACCAATTTTGGAAAATGCTTTAAAAACAAAGCGCAAAGCAGGGTTGCTATGTGTTTACCATCTGAATCCGCATCCGCCAAAATACAAACTTTGCCATAACGTAATTTTTCTAAGGCATCGTCACTATTGTTACCGGGATCTAGCCCGATCGCCACAGCAATGTCGTGTACAGATTCTGAGCTTAAAACGGTTTTGCTGTCTACCTCCCAGGTATTCAAAATTTTACCCCGTAGGGGCATAACGGCCTGAAATTCTTTGTCTCTGGCCAATTTGGCAGAGCCACCCGCTGAATCCCCTTCTACGAAAAAGATTTCTGTTCGGGACAATTCCTGGGCCGAACAATCTGCTAATTTACCAGGCAAGGCCGGGCCCTGTGTGATTTTTTTGCGCACCACTTGCTTGGCCGCATTCAAACGTTGTTGGGCATTGCTTAAGAAATATTCTACCAATTTTTGAGCCGATTCTACGTGCTGATTCAACCACAAACTAAAAGCATCTTTAACAATAGCTGCCACAAACGTTGCACATTGGCGGGAAGATAATTTTTCCTTGGTTTGACCTGCAAATTGAGGCTCTAGCATTTTGGCTGATAAAACAAAATTCAAACCAGGGGCCATGTCTTCCTGAGTGATTTTCAAACCCTTAGGCAATAAATTACGAATCTCACAAAAATCCCTTAAAGCCTCTAAAAGCCCCAAACGCATGCCGTTTAAATGCGTGCCACCCTGAGGCGTTGGAATTAAATTCACATAGCTTTCTTGTAAGCCTTCCGCTTTAGATTCTGCACACCAGGCAATGGCCCAGCCCACCGCTTCTTCTTTGCCCGTAAAATCACCCATCCAAGGCTCTTCAGGCAAGGTAGCCTGTTCACCCAATTTTTCTCGCAAATAAGATTTCAAGCCATTTTCATAATGCCAAGTGATTTGTTCTTGAGCCGCTTCGTCTTCAAAATGAATGGTGAGCCCAGAACAGAGTACTGCCTTGGCTTGTAATAATTGTTTAAGCCTTTGGGTATTAATTTTTGGTTGATCAAAGTATTTGGGATCCGGCCAAAATCGAACACAAGTTCCTGTGTCTTTTTTGTCTATTTTATCTAATTTTTGAAGGGCTCGGCTGACTGCTCCATCTTCAAATTCAATGTGATGCACCAGACCATTTCTTTTAACCCATACTGCTAATTTTTGAGAAAGGGCATTGACAACAGAAACGCCTACACCATGTAGGCCGCCTGAGAAATGGTAGGATTTGTTCGAAAACTTAGCGCCTGAGTGCAAATGCGTCATGATCAATTCAATGCCACTGATACCGTATTCAGAATGAATATCCACCGGCATGCCTCTACCGTTATCAATCACAGACACTGAACCATCTGCATGCATGCATACCTTAATGGTATCTGCATGGCCTGAGAGTACTTCATCAACCGCGTTATCGATAACCTCTTGAGCCAAATGGTTGGGCCTCGTGGTATCAGTGTACATGCCCGGGCGTTTGCGCACAGGTTCTAAGCCTGTTAAGACCTCGATAGATTCTGAAGTATAGGATGCTGTCATAACTTAAATATTGCCTAAAATTAGTTGTCTTACGGAACAAAATCACACTCTTATAGTCTACCTGATTTTAAACAAAAAGACTAAATATATAAATTGCTTATAAAATAAACATATTTTTTAGAAAAATACTATCTTTCGATGTATATGTCTACCATACATCCTAATATTAATCCTGAAGATATACACTTTGATAAAGAAAAAGCTTGGCTCCTCAATGCTAAAGAACGAGCCGCTGCTTTTGAATTTTTCAAGAAAAATCCAGAAGCCATCAAATTCTCTAAAAAATTATCTAGAAAAACCACTGGAAAAATCTTAAATAAAGCCGGGCTCTCTCGTTCCATTATTAAAATAAATATTAATGGCAATGATCAGTTATTTGCGATTTACAAAGGTGGAGAACAGGCATTGGGTAAAGGCGGGGAAGGTATTTTAAAAATTGCTCAAAATTTAGAAACAGGTGAATTTTTTGCTCTCAAAAAATCCCTATCACCACCTTCTCCTGTTTCTGTTGAAATTACGCAAGCCATGAATCAATTTTTCGGCCAACAAAAAAGAAATAAACCCGCATCTGGAAAAAAAGATTTGGTGGTTCATTATGCTTTAATTAAATTACTACAGGGCACAACCCTAACCCGGGCTTTAGAAAAACAAAATAATCTACCCAAACTAGAACTTGCAATTCAAGCAGCAGAAGCACTTTTTAAAATGCACCAAAAGGGATTTTTACACTTAGATTTTAAACTGGACAATCTAATGTACAATCCGGATTCTGGCAAACTCAGTTTGATCGATTTTGGAACCAGTGCAAAGTTAAAACCCGGTGAACCTGTTCTTTACCGTCGTTTTTTTGAAGGCAGCCTAGGGTATGCAGAACCTGTTTCTGATCTTTTCGAAAATACTATTTCTATTGATCCACAAAATTTAAATGATAGATTTTTGGTTGAAAAAAACAAATATGCCAAAGATTTACTTTCTGATAATTCTGGGTTATGGGAGTATTTTCAGGAAGAAAAAGAAACCCTGTTTAGAAAAGGCATGCCTTTTTCTAAACAATCAGACATTTATGCCCTGGGCCAAGTTTTAGACAAAGATCTTGATTTGGGTGGAGAGTATGAGCCCCCTCTTCAAAATTATGTGGATGATTTTATTCAAAAAATGCGTTCTGTCAATCCAGAAAACAGAGGAAATATTGAAACCTGCTTGTTTGAATTAAGTTACATCCAGTTCTGCAGGAATAATCAACTAGACCCCGAAAAACACAAAATCACTCACAAAGAACTTTTTGATTTTGCAAGCAAATTCGAATTTACAAATTACAAAGCAGCTGAAATTTTTTACACAGAGCAGCAAGCCAACCCCATAGAACCCGGCCTACTTTATGATTATTTGAAAAATTGTGGCCAACAATCAAAGAATCCAGATTTAGAAGATTTTCAAAGCTTTATTCTTAATCCAAAGAAAGAAATAGCTACAGAAATTTTTAGCCCCAAAACCTCTATTGCTCTTGAAAGTGAGCAAAAAGAAAACAAGGCTAATAAAGAAATTAGAAAATCACAATATGAGACAAACAAATACCCACCCACAAGCAGCCCTGAATCTAAAGCTAAAAAAGTTCTAGGACGCCTTAGAAATTGTTTTTTAAGTATTTTTTCAAGTGACGAGAAGTCCAGTGTAACAGATACTGCCCTGAAAAACCCAGGGCAGACCTCGGCTAAGAAAAACGATCCTAATCTTTGATTTTATTAGGATTAGCTTTCTAAGTATAGGTTTGAATTTTTTTCTGAGCCAAGAGCTCTTCTTTGTAAAACAAACTCAAGCCAATACCAAAAATACCCAGTGCCAAGTAATAGTGCCAGCTGATTTGTTCTTCTAAAAAATAATGGCCGAACAAGGCTGCAAACAGCGGGGTGACCAAACCTGCAAAAGACATGAAAGTCGCTGAAAATTTCTTCAATAAATAGCCATAAAGGTTATAGCAAATAAAATTAGAAATTAAGCAAATCAGTAAAGCCCCTTTTAGGAAAGCAGGCACATCGCTAATGGGCAGAGGCTGCCAAGTTTCACCACTCAAAAAAGAATGCAGTAGGGCCAAGCTTCCACCGATGCTCATGCTCACACCATTGGCAGTAATAAATGAGGTGTTATAATTTTGCAAAACTTTTTTTAATAAAATCCAACCATAAACACTGGCAAAAACCGCTATCAACATCACAAGTTCCGCTTTTGAAAAAGAAAATAAAGTGCCCTCTGAAATTTCAGTTTGGGTTTGAATGTATGTTACGGGGATTAGGCCCAACATGCCAATCAACAAACCTATCCATTTGGCCTTGTTTAATTTTTCTTTCAATACCACATAGGCAATGAAAGCAGAAGCAAAGGGCGAGAGACTGTACAAAAGGCAAACTTTGGCGGAACCCGTGTGGTTAAGCGCCCAAATTTCTGCAATATTGGTAATATAAGTCGCTGTTAGGCCTAAGAAAAACAAACTGAGGAACTGTGATTTGTTGATACGCAAAGAGGCCCTATCCCTAAACAGTTGAACCACTACCATGACTAAACCTGCAAATAACATTCTAGACCCTATGAAAAAATAGGGTTCACTGGCATCTAAAGCGATTTTACTTAGTGAGAAAATAGAGGCAAAAAGCGCATAAAGCAGAACGACCAATAACATAAAACACCTATAATAATATATCTGTTTGATTAAAAATAATACAGCATTATATTATTAATTGGCCCCTAACTACAAACTGTTTGCACCCAAGCTGCCATTTAAAAGCCCCAGCACTAATCTGCCAAACATATTGGCCTGGGCCAAGACTGCTGTTCCACTTTGAAGAATGATCTGTTGGCGAATAAGATTGGCTGTATCTGCAGCATAATCTGCATCCTGAACTCTAGACAAAGCTGTATTCATGGCCAAACTTTTGGAATTTAAAAATTTTAAATTTGTTTCCAAAGCCGATTGAAATCCACCCACCCGCGATCGCTCTAGATTGATTTGTTCAAGGGCTTTGTCTATAACATTCAGGGCATTTTGAGCACCAGAAACAGATGATATATCTATTTGATTGACACTGTTTAAACTGGCGGCAGTTCCCGTACCTGCATTGCTGCTGAATACAGAAAAGCGCTTATTGCTACCACTCACGCTAGAAGACACGGTGACCCCCCCTACTGAATTAAATGTAATTTCACCACCCACTATGGTGGAATTTAAATCGGTGTATTTGCCTTTGCTTTCAGCGCTGCCCGCATAATTGTTCGGCCTTGCATCACCATCAAATAAAGTCACTGTTTTTCCACCCGTATTGCTGTTTGGATTCCCTGTGACATCAATACTGACTATATTTTCTGTAGTTAAACCACTGCCATTCCCAGCAACCAAGGCACTTGAACTGACGCTGGGATTACTTGCTGCATTTGAAGCACTGAAATCTGTAATTTTGATGTTTTTACCACTGTTATTGATTAAATCAATAGAATTATTACCGCTACTGCCTGTTACGGCTACAATGCCCGTTGTACCAGAATAGGCGTTTATG
>JBJSZW010000075.1:0-4682 GCA_046090565.1 Gammaproteobacteria bacterium | reverse complement strand
CCTGTTTCTATTTTATGCCTATTCGGCAATATGTATTTCAAATAAAAGCGAATATAATTATCTTTAATTCTGTATTGACTTAATTTTGATATATGGCAAGTTTTTATATCCCAACTATAATACCGAGCTAAAAATCCAGCTAATTCTAACTCATGAAAATATTTAGATATTTTACTACCCAGCTCTGAACCTATTACATTTGCCAACTCAGAAGGGGTTATTTTATCCTCTATTAATGCAAGTACAGCCTTTCTATAAAAATCGCTTTTTTTTAAAAAAACATCTGAAAAAATTCTATCAAATTCATCGAATAAGAAGGCGCCTTTAGTAAAACATATCTTTTTCAAATTTTGTTCAGCCGTAAGCTCTGGACGGATTTCTTCTAAATATCTAGGAACTCCTCCTGTAACAGCCAATAATTTAAATTTTTCATAATCAGAAGTTCTATGGCCATAATTTCTGAAAAATGCATTACAATACTTAAGTTCTAATTCCTCTAGCGTAATGGTACAAGATATTCTACCCACATAGCCTGTGTTATTGATGATATTTTCTTCAATCCACGCAGAAACAGAACCACAAATAATTAAAATTAATTCATCATTTTTCTTAAAATAGGCATCCCACATCGTTTTTAATTTTCCAGGAAAATTTGGATCTTTCGATCCCATCCAAGAAATCTCATCAAATACTAAAATAACCCTTCCTGCTGGCAATTGCTTAGCCAAAAATGAAAATACACTCCCCCAATCTTTCAAGCGTATTTCTGGTAAATCAAATTGTTCACAAAGTTGACGTAAAAATTCATCCAATTGATCTTGGTTGGTGGTTTCCGGAGTGGGTGGCAATCCCATAAACTGATAAGATAAATAGGGTTTACAAAATTCTTCGATCAACCGACTTTTGCCAATACGGCGCCTGCCTCTAATAACGACCATACTGGCAACTATTTTATGTGTTTGATCTTTCAGTAGGGCGAGTTCTTTGTCTCTACCCACAAATATAGACATGGCTCTTTACTCCGTATCGAACAAAAGGTCCTACAAACAGCTAGAAATCTGTTTGTAGGACCATTATATACGACATTATTGGTCCTGTAAACAGTCAAAATGGCTTTTGTAGGACCGTTATTTTAAGGTGAGCTCATGGCAACCTGCATTTTGCTCGTCTTGGTTTAATGCTTTGAATTGTTCGTCTACAAAGCTTTCAAAACCCAATTGACGGGCGCGTCCCAGCCAAAAAATGGCCCGTTCTTTGTCTTTTTTAATGGCCCCTTTGCCGCATCTAAAAAACATTCCTATGACAAAAGCGGCTTCTGCGCGTTCTAGTTGAATAGAGGATTTTTCGAAGCGATCCAAATAATTTTTAAAGGCATCTTGATAATAAGCATTGGCCTGGTTCTGAATATCATTGGCTCGTGCCTGGTAGATATCCCCCAAATTGGCTTTAGACAAGGGGCTATCGAATGCAAGCACCATAAAGCGCAAACCATATTCTGCTATTGATATTCTGAAAAAATAAAGTAAAAGCAGGCCAAATAAAAAAAGCCCTGTGCTGCGAAATATCTTAATTAAGATCGTATTGTTTGAACCCTGCATACAATTTCTCCCTGGCTTAATTGTATGAACAAAGTTTGATCTGCGCTAACTTGATTTGAGCTAGTAATAATTTTATGATTTTCTATGTCTTTTACCAAGCTATAACCCCGCGCTAAAACTTCCAGGGGGCTTAGAGCCTGCAATAAACTGGCTGCTCGGCTGATTTTGTCCTTCCAAGCTGTGAGCTGATTTTCTATGACCTGGATTAAACGATGTTGCTGTTCGGCTAAGATTTGCTTTTTTAAGGCCAGTTTTTCTTGCGGATGCTGCAGTGATTGGGCCAAAAGGGCCAAATGCTTGGACTTTTTTTCAAGGCATTGTTGTGCTAGAAGTTTGAGGGTTTTGCATTTGTAAAGCATGATTTCATAGAGTTGGAACAAATCCACGCTCACCATTTCTGCTGCTGCAGAGGGGGTTGCAGCTCTTAAATCTGCGACCATGTCGCTGATTGTCGTATCTACTTCATGCCCAACGGCAGAAATCACAGGCAATTTACTATTGGCAATGGCAAAAGCCAATTCTTCATTGTTAAAGGCCCAGAGATCTTCTAGGCTACCACCACCCCGGGTTAAAATAAGAACATCAACCCGCGCATCCTGATTAGCCAGGGCCAAGGCCCTGATCAACTCATCAGGCGCATCCTGACCCTGAACTTTACTTGGGTAAATATAAACTTCTAGGCTGGGGCAACGGCGCTTTAGAACGCTTAAAATATCCATTACTGCCGCCCCCGTTGGGGAGCTGATAATGCCTACTCGGCTAGGATGCTTGGGCAGGCTGCGCTTACGGGCCAGATCAAACAAACCCACTTGCTGCAGTTTTTGAACCAGGGCCTGGTACAAGAGCATTAAGCTGCCCTCTCCCGCTGGGCAGAGCTCTTCAACGATTAATTGAAAATCGCCCCTTTCAGGGTACAAACTCACTTTCACGCGCAAATTGACTTGTAGGCCATTGCCATTGGCCAGATGATTGTAAAACCGAAGGGCCTTGGGCTTAAAAAAAGCACATTTTATTTGGGCAGATTCGTCTTTCAGGGTAAAATAAACATGCCCTGAACTGGGCTGGGAAAGATTAGAGATTTCACCGGTCACCCAAACTTCTGGAAAGCTTTGTTCTAAAAGATTCTTAACAAACAGAGCCAGTTGGCTCACTTTTATTGGCTGAGATTTGGAAGCGGCTTGCGTTGTCTGCATACGGTATGCTAGTTTAAAAACATTCAAAAAGCCAGTGCATCCCCTATGCCTACTCATACCGATCAACTAGCAATTAGGAGAGTGTAAATACCAAAATTTGAAAACATCAAAGCGCTTTTAGACAACAATGCGCGATGGGCCGAACAGATTAAAGCCGAACAACCGAATTTTTTTGAGGACTTGGCCCATCAACAAAACCCAGAATACCTCTGGATTGGCTGTTCAGACAGCCGGGTACCTGCCAATCAAATCACAGGCCTTGCGCCAGGAGAAGTGTTTGTACACCGCAATGTTGCTAATTTGGTTGTGCATACGGATTTGAATTGCTTATCTGTGGTACAATATGCAGTAGAAGTTTTAAAAGTTAAACATATTTTAGTGGTTGGACATTATGGCTGTGGCGGTATTCGCGCCGCTGTTAGCAATACAAAATTGGGTTTGATCGATAATTGGTTAAGACATATTCAAGATATCATGATCAAAAATAACCACAAACCAGGCGCAGAGCATGCTGATAACACGGCCCTTTTTGATACGATTGCTGAACTAAATGTCACCGAACAAGTGAATAATTTGGCACAAACAACGATTGTACAAGACGCTTGGGAAGCTGGCCAAGCATTGGCTATTCATGGCTGTATTTATCGGCTCTGTGATGGCCTTTTACGCAGGCTACACAGCCTAGAAGCTAATTTCAAATAGGCGACTATAATAAACAACATGGAATGGTTGAAATCACTGTTTAAAAAGCTTAAAAATAAATTTTTTTTTCGGGAAAATTTTAGCCTTTCAGAAACTTTTTCATCCAATAAAGATTTTGCTAGCCAATTCACAGATCTATCAAAAACTAAATTTCCTCCTCCTCCTGAAACTTCCGACGATTTGCAATCTATTTTAAATAATTTAACAGATATGAAGAAGCTGATTCTTCATAAATCTAAACTCAGTCTTGATCTCCAATTTAATGAAATTCAAAAGAAATTAGGTATCCCTGAATGCCATGAAACAATTCGACAAGATCGCTGGAATCCCAGCACCTACTGCCCCTTTTGTCGCTCTAAAGATGTACAGCGCATCGAACAAAACGAGCAACAAGAATCCAGGCATAATTATCGCTATCTTTGTTTAAATTGCCATGAAGAATTCGACGATGACACCAAAACTCCGCTTAAAGAAGGCGTGCCTCCCCTACATGTTTGGATCCAATGTTGGTACTTATGGGGCATCACGCATTCTGCTGCGCACATTGCCCAGCAATTAAATCTTCCTCTTCAGATTGTCGAGGCCATGCTCAAAAAACTAAAATCTATTTTTAGTTCCAAAGAGCCTTTAGAAAATTTACCATTGGATAATGAATTAAGTATAAGAAACCGCTTTACACCGTCCCTGCAACGCCAAGAAGATCGTAAAAAACAAGCTGAATACTTGAATGCAGATGTCACCTATCAAGCAAGAGACACCAACGAGCAAAGACGACAAAAAGAAAGGCGAACCGATCCCAAAAAACCCCCAGGAGGTCGGTAAACAGTTGGATCTAATCATAGCTTAGATCTTTTGCTTTACCATGAAAGACTTTGTTACAAAAACTGAAAGTATGGGAAATCGGAATGTTTGTTCCTGAATTTTTATTGCTTTCTTTGCTTTCTTTGTTTTCTTTATCTTTATCTTGGTTTTTCAATTCTTCGCTTGGCATAACACAATCCCTAATATATCAATGCTTGTTAAGTTGACGATACTCCTCTATTCCCCGTTTGTGCTGTTCAAAATCATCTGAAAATTGATGCCCACCCACACCATCCGCCACAAAATACAAGCTCGTTCCAGGTTTGGGATTAAGAGCTGCCTGAATGGCAGCTGCATTCACTAATCCGATCGGACCTGGTGGCAAACC
>JBJSZW010000074.1:0-5731 GCA_046090565.1 Gammaproteobacteria bacterium | reverse complement strand
AGCTTCAGACATCATTGGAGAGGCAAAAGGCAGGCAGGCCGATGATTATATTCATATGACGTACGAAATGCTAGTCCCAGTTGATGATAAAACCTACCAGTTTAAATTTGACGATTGGTTGTATAAGATAAATGATCAAGTTGTTTTAAATCATGCAAAAATTAAAAAATTTGGATTTACAGTAGGCGAAATTGTTTTAAGTTTTGAAAAATATGAAAATTAATTTTTCAAAAAAAATAACTTTTATTTTATTACATTTCACGTGTTTTTTTTCACTATTCTTTGAAATTAATAAAAACTTAATCATCATTTGTTGCCTTTCTTATTTCATTCGTATGTTTGCAATCACTGGATTTTTTCATAGATATTTTTCTCATAAATCATTCAAAACCAATCGATTTTTTCAGTTCATATTTGCGATTTTAGGCGCCACCGCAGCCCAAAGAAGTGCTTTGTGGTGGGCCGCACACCATCGGGAGCATCATAAATTTTCAGATAAAACAGAGGATCCTCACTCCCCCCTACATAAAGGACTTTGGTGGAGTCACATGTTTTGGTTCTTAGTACAAGAAAATTTTGAAACGAAGTATAAAAATATACCAGATTTAAAAAAATATCCAGAACTCGTTTTTTTAGACAAATACGATGAGTTAATACCATTTTTGTGTGTATTGTTGAGTTTTTTTTGCGGATGGTACCTAGAAACTAGACATCCTTATTTAGGGATCAATCCTATCACCTTTTTTATTTGGGGCTTTATAATTCCTACCGTGCTGGCCATGCATGTTACTTTTTCTATCAATTCATTAGCGCATCGATTTGGTTACAAAGCTTACCCTACGAAAGATAATAGTAAAAATAATTGGTTGTTGGCCCTATTCACTTTGGGTGAAGGATGGCATAATAATCATCATTATTATCCAGCTTCAGTGCAACAGGGTTTTTACTGGTGGCAAATTGATATTACATTTTACATTTTAAAGTTTTTAAGCTTTTTAGGAATCATTCATTCATTAAGATTACCCGCTGAATATATTTATCATGAAAAAAAATCAAATGCATAAAAAAATCATTTGGATCATAGGGGGAACTTCTGGGATTGGTTTAGCAAGCGCTTTACGTTTCCACTCTGATGGACATCAAGTCATTGTCTCTGGGCGTTCCAATAAAAACTTAAATGTGCTTGATACAAAAGAAATTTATTACGAACAGATTGATGCAGAAAAAAAAGATTCTTTTTTTCAAGCGGGCAAAAATGTCGCATCTAATTTTGGATATATTGATACTTTATTTTTAAATATCGGCACTTGTGAATACATTGATATTAAAAATTTTAACAGCGATATTTTTAAATTGTTAATGGAAGTAAATTTCATGAGTATGATTTATGGGATAGAAATTGGATTGCCATTGCTTAGACGTTCAAAAATGCCGCATTTAGTTGGGATGAGTAGTACAGTAGGTTACTTAGGTTTACCAAAGGCTTCAGCCTATTCTGCAAGCAAAGCGGCCATTTACAACCTTTTAGAATCTTTAAGAATTGACTTACTTCCAGAAAAAATTCCTGTATCGATTATTTGCCCAGGTTTTGTGAAAACCCCTTTAACTGATCGCAACACGTTTAAAATGCCGGGTATTATTTCATCAGAAAAAGCAGCGGAATATATTGTAAAAGGCATTTATAACAAAGATTATGTGATAGAATTTCCGAAATGGTTTGCTTTCATTGCTAAATTTTTGGCTGCATTACCAAACACATTTACTTTATCTATATTATCGAAAATGAGTTCCTGATGCGAATTGCAATCATAGGCAGTGGGATTTCAGGTTTAGGTGCCGCTTATTATTTACAAAAAGAACACGAAGTCACCATTTTTGAAAAAAACAATTACTTAGGTGGTCATACCTACACTTACACTCATCATTTTAATGATAAAGACCATGCCATAGACACTGGATTTATTGTATTTAACGAAACAACTTATCCAAATTTTATTAAACTTTTAAAAAAATTAAATATAAAAACACAAAACACTCAGATGGGATTTAGTTTTGAATCTTTATCCAATGGATTTGTTTACAATGGTAGTAGTTTTAGAGGATTGTTTTGCGATAAAAAAAATCTTTTAAATTTTGATTTTTATAAACTAATTGCTGATTTCTATCGGTTTGGAATAATTGCAAAAAAAATGATTAGCAGCCCAAATTCAAAAATGACATTGAACGAATTTTTAGATGAATATAAATTTCATCGTTTTTTTAAAGATTATTATTTAATTCCACTAAGTTCTGCCTTATGGTCGACTTCTTATAAAAACATCTTAGATGCACCCATACAATTTATTATTTATTTTTTATACAATCATTCGCTTTTAGGTTATGAGCATCATTTACAATGGAAAACTATTGTAGGAGGTTCGACTCAGTATGTTAAAAAACTCAGTGAGGAATTCAAAAAAGCAGGCACTAGTTTATTACTTAATAAGCCAATCATAAAAATAGAAAGAAAAGACAAAATTAAAATTATTGATATGGAAAAAAATGAATATTTATTCGATAAAGTTATTATCGCTACTCACAGCGATGAAATTTTATCAATTTTAGATGAGCCCACTGATATTGAACAAAATATTTTTGAAAAATGTCTTTATGAAAACAATGAAGTTATCTTGCATACAGACAGAAAGGTTTTGCCAAAAAACAAGAAAGCCTGGGCTGCCTGGAATTATAAACAATACCCTGACCATATAGCAAGTTCCACCCTTACTTATTACATGAATTATCTTCAAAATTTAGATGCCGAACTTGATTATTTCGTTAGTTTAAATCAATCTGCCTATATTAACCCAGAAAAAATAATTGCAAAATTTAATTATTCTCATCCCACATTCTCTTCTGAAAGTTTTAAAATTCAAAAAGAACACGAAAAAATTATGGGAATCCGAAACACTTATTACTGTGGGGCCTATTGGGGTTTTGGATTTCATGAAGATGGACTTAAAAGCGCTTTAAAAGTTTGTAAATATCTAGGAATAGAACCGTGAAAAGCGGTATTTTTGAAGGATACACAACCCATAAACGCTTGCTTCCGATTTCTCATTTTTTTTCATATCGATTAATGATGCTCTATTTAGATTTGGATGAATTAGATAATATTTTTAAAAATTATTGGCTATGGTCTTTTAATAAAAAAAATATTTCATGCTTTTTAAATAAAGATCATGGTTTTGATCAAAGTGTAAATATGAAACTAGAAATACTAAAATTAGTTTTGGGTGAACCAATTAATTTATATGAATGGCAAGTGAGAATTTTAACGCATTTGCGTTACTTTGGTTATTGTTTTAATCCGATTTGTGTTTATTATATTTTTGATCAATCAGAGCAATTAAGGCATGTTGTGGCTGAAGTAAAAAATACCCCTTGGGGAGAGATGCATCGCTATATATTTAAAGATTTTGAAATCAAAACTCAAGCGATAACCGAAAAATTGATGCATGTTTCACCATTTTTACCGATTAATTTTAATTATCATTTTCGTTTTCGACATTCTTTCGAAAGTATTTATTTGCACATAAAAAACATCATGAATGAACAAGAACACTTTAATGCGAGTTTATCTCTGAAAAGAAAACCTATCACTCCTTTCAATATGGCTAGAATATTAATTCGATATCCGCTAATGACTTACCAGGTTATTGCTAAGATTTATTATCAAGCTGCCAAGTTATGGTTTAAAGGTGCTCGTTTTTATACTCATCCTAAAAAGCTAAAACAAAATTAAAATATCGGGAAAATACGAAAAATGGAATATATATCTCAGTTTATAAAACAACCCAAAAATACTTTAAGTTCAAAAGCTAATAACTTTTTTAAAAGAATTGTTTCAAATCATTTGAAATCATTAGAAGAAAGTAAATTATCTATTAAAATAAATAATATTAATTTTTACAGAAAAATTTTATTAGAAGGAAGTCTGGGCGCTGCTGAATCCTATATTTGGGGTTATTGGGACACCCCTAATTTAGTTGAACTTATTAAATTTTTTATTCAGAAAAAAGAAAATTTAAAAAAATTGGAATCTGGATTTCATTGGCCTTTGTATTTTTTAAATACTATGATTTACTTTCTTAAGCCAAACTCTACAAATAATTCAAAGAAAAATATTAAGGCACATTACGATTTAAGTAATGATTTTTTTTCTCTCTTTCTTGATTCGAAAATGATGTATTCTAGTGCAATTTACAAAGATGACACCTATACTTTAGAACAAGCATCAGAATACAAATTGTATTCTATATGCGAAAAAGTTCAATTAAAATCGAACGATAAAGTATTAGAAATTGGTAGTGGATGGGGTGGATTTGCAATTTATGCTGCAAAAAATTATGGGTGCCATGTCACAACCATTACATTATCTCAAAAACAATATGATTATGTTGAAAACAAAATCAAAGATTTGAATTTAGAAAATAAAATTAAAATATTATTCAAAGATTACCGAGAAGTAGAGGGGGAATTTGATAAAATAGTTTCTATTGAAATGTTAGAAGCTGTTGGGCACAAATATTATCCTTCTTATTTTAAAACCATTGATCGGCTTTTGCGTCACAAAGGCTTTGCGTTGATTCAAGTTATTACCATAGAAGATCAACAGTATAACAGAGCCAAGCATGAGGTTGATTTTATTAAAAAATTTATATTCCCTGGTTCTTGTATTCCTTCATTAACTGCTCTTTGTGATGTCATGACAGAAAATACCCAATTAAGGATTTTAGATGTTAAAGACATTGGGTTGGATTATGCTAAAACTTTATTAGATTGGCGCGATAACTTTTTTAAAAGAGTTCATGATGTAAAAAAAATGGGGTTTACGGATGAATTTATAAGAATGTGGAATTTTTACTTATGTTATTCTGTGGCAGGATTTGAAACACAATACCTGAGTGATTTACAACTTTTTATTCTTAAAAGATAAGACATGCAACTTAAATTATGGATTTTTTTTCAATTGGGTTGGTGGACTCAGGTTTTTTGTTTCATTGTTGCTGATAAATATTTTTCATGGTTGTTCATGTGTTTTTCTTTTTTGATTTTACTGATAGAGTTGATCTATTTAAAAATTAAATTTAAATCAATAATTTATATTTTTATTTTTTCTTGTTTAGGATTTGGTATCGATTTAATACAAGTAGGCCTAGGAACACTTGTTTTCTTTAAGAATTTTATTTGGGGGTTGCCTTACATGTGGGTTCTTTTTTTTGTTTGGTTGTTTCATTCTAATTTAGAAAATCGTATACGGCCTATTTTTTTAAGTTTCATTTTTGCCTCTATTGCACCCTTGGGATATTTGGCAGGTGAAAAATTTGGTTTACTAACATTTGTTCTTGGTAAACAAAGCATTGTATTCATGGGGGTGCTTTGGTTTGTATTGTTAAATTTTTATTATTTTTTTTTGAAAAAACAGAGAAACAGAACCGAGAACCTAGCCCTTTAAAAGCTTTTTTAAAGACTGTTTGGCCCGGAAAACCACCACATCTCGGGCCGAAACGGTGTGTTTTTCACGCGTTTTTGGGTTCAAACCCGGCCTTGGATTTTTCCTGATTTTTTCAAAATTACCAAAGCCCAAAATCCTCACAGATTCATCCTCGGAAGCCAAAGCCTGAATGATATTTTCAAACACCGTGTCTATGAATTCTAAGGACTGTGTTTTTGGCAAATCAAACTGATT
>JBJSZW010000073.1:0-9795 GCA_046090565.1 Gammaproteobacteria bacterium | reverse complement strand
AGTAATCAATTCTATTGTTTTTAGAATATTATTTAGATTGGCTTTAAAAGCTCCATCAATTAACTTGACTTTCAATACCATCCCAACCTAATTTTATTTGTTGTAATAAATTTAAACTTTCATCTAGATATTCGACTTTATTTTCAACACTTGCTTCTAAAAGTTTTTGCTTTGTATATTCATAAAGGTATTCTAAGTTTTTTGCAATATCACCGCCTTTTTCCAAATCTAAACTGGCCTGCAATACATTTAAAATAGTAATCGCAGATCCTATATTTTGACCTTTTAATTTATATTCTTTTCCTAATAAGTGTGATTTTGCTATTCCTATTTTTTCTACAACTGCTGTAATCAACATCTGTATGAGTTTATAACCACTGATATTTTCAGCATCTAGTGTATCGACTGCTAATTTTCTGTATTGATTAATTCCTTTGTTTTGCATACTATCTACCCTATCTATCCTATCTATTTATTTTTTGTTTTTTATTTATTAACTCTTTCCAGAACCCACCAAGCCATCTAAAGCGCCTTTTAGCTGCGCGCTTTTTGCTTTGGATGTTCCTAAAAGAGCATCCAAAGCTGCAAATTGCCTGGTTAATTCTTCTTTTTTTTCGCTTATTTTTTGTTGTAATTCTATTCTTTCATTCGAAATTCTTTTTAAATCGTCATTGATTAAAAATTTACTATAATCAAAGCCACCACCAAATGCTAAATATTCTTTTAGTGTATCGTTTAAACCTGTAGCAACTCCACCTGAATACAAACCACTTGCTTGTAAAGTACCTGAAAACAGAGTCGTTAATGCCGTAGCATTAGAAGTTAAACTAGCATTGAATGTTGTTTCATCAAATTTTAATTTTCCGGTTAGAATAGGGCTTGAAGAACTTTTAGTGCTTGAGCTTTCTGAATAAAAGCTGATACCTACTTGAGCTAAACCATTGTAACCTGATGGATTAGAACCTATATAAGTGCTTAAAGCATTATCAATTCTGTATTTTAAATCTTTGATACTAGAATCTTGGTATAAAATTCCATTGCCTTCTTTTGTATTGGGGGCATATCGGGTCGCATCCGTATAAGTATCTGAAAATTTATTGTAGGCTTCCACAAAAGCTTTGACTTTATCTGCAATCCCTTTGGGATCAATCGTAATATTCAGAGCATGATCGGTGGGTACTGTTTCTTTTTGTTTTAAGTTCAGTGTTAAACCAGAAATAACATCACTGATTGTGTTTGAAGAACGAATAATATCTATCCCATCTACTTTTAGAGAAGCATTTTTAGCTTCTTGGGTTTGATCAAAATTAGCGATGTTTAGCAAACCTAAATTAGGACTGGAACCCGCATCCGGGACGGCAGAGATATTGGTTATTGCGTAATCCGTACCGGTTGTTGTGCTAGAAAAAGAAAGTCTATAACTGCCTGTTGAAACTTGAATCACATCTGCGCTCACGCCCGTTGAAGCCGATACCGAATTGACAGCATTTCTGATTCCTGCCAATGTTTTATGGTTTTGATCGATTGTTACTGAAACGGTTTTGGCACTTCCGCCACTGCCAATTTGAAAACTTAATGTACCATAGCCAAATTCATAATCCAAAGACGTGAGTGGCAGCGTATCTGTTTTTGAGGTATGGCGATTGGCCTGAGCCACCTCAGACACTTGAATCGTATGTTTGCCATTCACTGCACTGGCTGTCGCTGTTGCCGTAAAATAAACAGGCTGAGCAGCCGTTCCCAGCATGTCTGGTGTTTCTACTAATTTTGAAGTAAATACCGTAGGACTTGTTAATTGAGACAAAGCATTTTGCAAGCTGGTTAAGGAAGCTTTTATACCATCAAACGCAACTGATTTGGATAAATCGTCTGTTTCATCTGTATCTAATTGTTCTTCGGTTCTTTTAAAATCTGCATCCAACAATTGACTAACAATGCCGTTAATATCCAAACCCGATCCGACACCTGCAGAGGAAATTGTTGCCATGTTTTTCAAGCTCCTGCTTTAAAAATAACCTATACATATTGACTGAATAATGCTTGCTCACCTTGTTGCAATTTTCGTGCCAGATCAATAGCCGCCGCTTCAGGAATCTCGCGAACCACCTCTTTGGTGTTTGAATCCAACACTGAAATCACCACGATACCCAAATCTTTTTCAACTCTAAATTCTAAATTTCGGCTGAATTTTCGACTTAATTCGTTTAAAGTGGAGACCACTTGATCGATATCGGGTAAACTGACTGCTGGCCCTTCTATAGGGGGAGCAGCCACTGCTGCCTCTGAATTTTCAGAGACAAAAACGGGCCCCTGCTGATTGACGCCGGACCCGATGATAATTTGACTACTCACGTTACACCTCTTTTATCTTAAAGCCGGGCACCTGTTCTGATGCCCGGTTTAAGTACTGCTTCTTTTTTCCTCTTTTTATTCCTCTAACCTACCTCAACAAAGACAAGATTTGTTGTGGTATTTGGTTCGCTTGAGACAAGATGGCTATACCCGCTTGATTCAAGATTTGAGCCCTGGTTAGATTGGCTGTTTCAGCTGCAAAGTCCGCATCCAATACCCGAGAGTTTGAACTCGTTAAGTTTGTGATAGAACTGCTTAAGCTTCTAACAGCCGATTGGAAGCGGTTTTGTACAGCACCTAAATCTGCACGGTTCTTATTGATGATATCGATGGCTTTATCAGCAACCACGATGGCTTTTTGAGCACCAGCTTCTGTACCGATATCGATGTCATTCACTTGAGCCAAGGAAGAACCGGTACCGATTGATGCTGCAGCATTGAACAAGGAATAACCCGTGTTCGTGTTACCGCTCACATCCGATGAAACGCTGAAGGTATTGGTTGAGCTGAAAGTCAACTCACCACCTACGACTGTGGAATTGTTATTACTAAACACACCACCATCGTAAAGTCGAATAGTTGTACCGCTGTTACCACTAATTCCATCAGAAGGTACTGGATTGCCGACAACCTCAATGTAAGCCAATTTTGCAGCATTCACTGTCTGACCATCACCACTTACCGTATTGCTGGTGCTGACGGCTCGGTAATCCACTGCATAACCGATTTCCAAATCAGATATCTTGATGTTCTTACCGCTTTGATGCGTTAATTCAAGGATACCTGTGGAAGTTCCTACCGCAGCAGAAATACCGGTTGCACCACTTTGAGCATTAATGGCTTGTAACAATGGGCTTAAATCACCATTGTTGGTAATGCCAGCATTGATGGTGACAGGTGTTGAGTTTTCGCCTACCAAGGAAAAGTTAATGGTACCTGCTGCTGATGCGGTGTCTTCCGTTAATCCCAAAGCATCCGAGAATACTTTTAGGTTTTGCAAACGAACCGTTGTTCTGGCTATTGCAGTCACACCTGTGGTACCTGCAATGGCATTCACAGATGCAGCAATGGATTCTGCAGACTGGTTCTTGGTAACAGCGACAGTACCTGTACCCGAGCCACCTGTTACGGTTAGGGTTTGTGCTCTCACCAAGGTGCCTGTATTGGTTAAATCCGAAGCCTTAACCGCTACGTTTCTTCCGCCATAGGCTGCATTGGTTGAATCCAAGAAGTTGGCATGGAAATAAACCGAGCCACTGTCTGCTACTGTAAAGCCCTGGGTTAAGAACAGATCCAAACGACCACCAAAGGTATTGGTTGATCCACTGGCCTGAACTCCCGTTGTTGTTGCAGCGCCAATGAGTGAACGAGAAGTGATGTTTGTCCCATCCGTACTGGCATTGTGAATGTAAATATCTTCACCTGTTGGAGAATAGATATCCACACCTGAACTGGAGTAAACGGCATAAACACCAGCGGCTTGTGCATTGGTATTGGCATTGATGGCGGTTGCAATGCTTTGTAAAGTAACCCCGGTACCCGAACCAATATTGATCGCGGTTCCAGAAATACCCAAACTAAAGGATGAGCTTGTACTCACAGCACTGATTCCACTAATTCGAATGGCATTGAATCCCGTTGCAAAACCATCGGCTGAAATACCAGAACCAGATAGAGCCGTATTCACAGCGGTTGCAAAGGCTTTGGCTGTACCATTTGATACGATACTGGCAGTAACCGTTGCATTCGATCCTGAGGCATTTTGATACGTAAAAGTAAATTGCGTTGAAGCATAACCATTGCTGGCCGTGGTTGTTCTGGAACCAATGCTAGAACCCAATTGGCCCGTTGCACCAGCGCTACCTACAAAAGCCAAATCTCCAACGGCTTGTTCAATACCTTTGCTATTGTTGGTGCGTACTTGGTTGGCACCCAAGGCTGTTGCTCTGGAATCGGCAATGGACACATCCACCGTTTGGAATTGTTCCGTTCCGATTTGGAAGCTTTTGCTTAAAAACGTACCGTCTAACAATTTTACACCATTGAAATCGATAGAATTACCCACGCGGGTAATTTCTTGTTTCAACTGGTTAACTTCAGTTTGAAGTGCTTGTCTATCGATCGCGGAGTTGGAACCATTCGCAGACTGAACCGCCAAGGTTCTGATACGTTGTAGAATTTTCGTACTTTCACCCAAAGCACCTTCAGCCAACTGTGCCACAGAAATGGCGTCGTTTGCATTTCGTTGTGCTTGTCCGGAACCTTGAATTTTTGAAACGAAACGGGCACTAATGGCAATACCCGCCGCATCATCTTTTGCACTGTTGATGCGTAAACCTGAGGATAATTTTGCTAGGGCATCGCTTAAGGAATCGTTTGTACGATCTAAGTTCGCTTGTGCAACGATGGAACCTAGGTTCGTATTAATGACTTGTGGCATGGTTAATCTCCAAATGCTAAGTATTCATAACGGATATATTTCATAGTTTTGAAATATTCACCGCTCCCAGTCATAAATATCGCCTGAGTTTCTGAAAAGTTTAGTGTTCTATTTTATTTATTATTGTTTTGGTTATTATTGTTGATGTTACACACAATTAAATATACTGATTTTAATTGCTTTAACGGTAGAGCTTGATTCGAACATGCCGTTCTTTGGCTCTGGCTTCTTGACTCACTTTTGTAGATAAGGGTCTAGCCTCTCCTACCGCTTTTGTAGAAATTTTAGCATCTGGCACCCCTAACTGAACTAAAAAAGTTTTAACTGTATCTACCCTTAATCTTGCCAATTGAATATTAGATTCATAGGAACCCAAACGATCCGTATGGCCTTCTAATTCAATTTTCCAGACCTCTTCTTGTTTTGCATAGGCCGCAACATTCATAAGCCATAAACGATTTTCTTGATTTAAACGAGTGCTGGCACTTTCAAAAAAAACAACTGAACGGTACACATCTTTATAAGGCACGGTAGCTAAAGAATTGCTGCAATTTAAAAAGTTTTGGTACGCTCCCTCAAAATTAAAAGGAGAAATTTTCGCTAAAATATTTTCTGTTCCCAAACTGTCTTTGTGTTTTAACACAGGATCCAATCCGAGTTGAAGCGCCTGTAAAACCATGCCCATTTGATAGTTGGGGGCAGATAGTGGTTCTGTTTCTTTTTTATAATTCACTAGAAGCACTCGATTGTTGTACTTTTTTTCTAGTTCAATTAAATCTGATCGCCAAGAGGGGGCTAAAAATTCTAAACGCATTTGCCCATCTGTTGGTTTGTACAAGGGATCAAATCTTAAAAAAAGCTGAATTTCAGCTCCGCCTGTTCTTAGAAATTCAATTTTTCCATAATCGGGAATAACGTGGGTTAAGCGGCATTCTAAAGAAGAAGATAGAACATCCCATTTAGAATTTTCGATCGCTGCAACAAATTCCAGAGTTTGATTATTTTCGGACTGATTCAAGGTTTCTGGAGTAGCTAATCTTCCTGGTCCCAGCGCTTCTACCAAAGATAAAGCGCTCAATCCTAGAAATAAAACCAAAGAAACAATCAACAGCAAAAAGACATACATGTAATTATATTGATGGTTATTGATTGCTTTATATTCCAAAATCTGGCGCCCCGATATAAAATAAGTTCATACAGAGAGTTAATCGGCATTTCTATCCTATTAATTAATCAACCTTTTCTTAAAATAATTTGAGTATTTGAGCATCTATGTCACTGACCGAAATATTAGAATCTTTTAAAGTGTGGTCAATGGCCAACCCCCATTGGGCAGGCTTTATTGTTTTTCTACTTTCTATCTCCGAATCTTTAGTCTTGGTGGGCCTTGTGGTGCCTGGTATTCCGATCATGGCTGTTGTGGGGTACTTGATGGGCTCAGGCGCCCTGCCCTGGCTACAAACGATGCTTTGGGCTATTTTAGGTGCCATTGTAGGCGATGGCATCAGTTACTGGGTGGGCCATCGATACAAAGATGACTTAAGAGACATTTGGCCCTTTAACAAAATGACTCGATTTTTTGACATGGGGGAACAATTTTTTCTCAAACATGGTGGTAAGGGGATTATCTTTGGTCGTTTTGTTGGCCCAGTGCGCCCCATGATTCCCGCGGTAGCAGGTATGATGAACATGCGACCAAGAGAATTTATTTTCTTCAATGTGATTTCTGCTTTTCTTTGGGCGCCTATTTATTGTCTTCCTGGTATTTTATTGGGCATTTCGCTCAATACTTTGCCCAGCAAAGTTGCAGAACGTGTATCCTTACTCGTGATTGCTTTGTTGCTGAGTTTGTGGTTAATTTACAGTTTGATCCTGTTTGGATTAAAAGCCCTTCAAAAAATCTATCAACGCTCTGTTCGCATCCTGTGGGTGACCTGGAACCAACCAGCTCATTCAGAAATCTTCCCCAATCTACGTAACCTACTTCGAGATTCTCATCATCCCAACCGAAATCAAATTGGTTCTTTGATCTCCGTTGTGCTTTTCTTTGCGCTGTTTATTTTGATTCTATCGCAAGTTTTACAAGCCCCCCTTCTGATTAATTGTAATCTGCCTATTTTCCAATTGGCCAGCGCTTTGTACCACAGCAAACCCAAATGGATCGCAACTATTTTAGTCCATTTAACACAAGTCCCAATTTCTATCTTTTTTATATTCCTGTTTGGAGCCTTTCTAGGTTTTAAAAAACATTGGGCCAGTTTTTATGCCTGGAGCATTAGCTTAGGCCTAACGATAGGCTTTGGCATTTTATTGAATCATTCCACTGCCTTGTGCTTGGACAACTATACACTCATCAAACCTGCTCCCTGTATGAAGTTTCCTAATCTACAACTCCTATGCTTTTCACAAACACTGGGTTTATTTTTAGGTTTTATGCGCCCTCATCTTAAAATTTCTGAACGCTGGCTCAGTGCAGCTATTTTTATTCCTGTCTTGATTTTGGTAACCTTGAGTTTACTGTATTCTGAACAAATTTTAATTTCAGATTTGATCGGTTCACTTTTATTGGGCTTGGTGGGCATGAGTTTAGGACTGATGATCTATTTTCGTTGGCAGAACAATCCCATTCCAAAAAAACACCTGCTCGTCCCGGGCGGCTGTCTTTATCTTTTAGCCATTTTATTGGGATTCGGCTATTCTTCTGTTTTACAAAATCCAAAATTTAATCATCATTATAATCACCTTAACACTGCTTCAGCACCTCAAACAGTAAACCTCGACAACTGGCGAAAAGGCGATATCCCAAAATCTCTCCGTTGCCGTATTGGCGCTGTCAAGCAAAAATGTAATGATTTTAATATTCAGTACCTTGGTAATCTGAACGAGCTCAGCGCTTTACTTCAAAAAAAACAATGGGAACTATTGCCTGATTTTTCTTTTATTGAAGCATTAAATTTGCTTTCAGGTGATTCTAATATTAAGCTACAACCCATGCCTGAATTTCATCGAGATGAACTACCCAGTCTAAAAATGGTCAAGGCCATTCCGAACTCCCAGCACACTGACCTTCAAAAACGCCTCATTTTACAAATATGGCCTACAGAAGAAGATAAAATCTTAGTTGGTAGTCTTCGAATTGAAAGTTTACATCAAAGAAAATACTTGAGTTTTTTTAGTCCAGAATCAGTTGATTCGGTTCTTGAATATTTAAAGCAAGATCTTGAATCTTCTGATCCCAGCTTTAATAAATTTAAAATGCTCAACATCATTCAAAAATCTCTATTTATTGAATTAGGATCTTAAAAAATGGCACTAACTGCTACAGAAACCTCTGAAAAAAATATAACACATCCCTTGATCGCACAGGCTTTATCTGTTATTGAAATTGAAACCCAAGCCCTCAAAAACTTAAGCCAAAGTTTAGATCATCATTTTATCAAAGCTTGTGAATTGATCTTAAATTGCAAAGGCAGAGTGGTTGTTTTAGGGCTTGGAAAATCAGGACACATCGCCCGAAAAATTACAGCTACCTTAGCCAGTACAGGCACGCCCTCTTGCTTTGTACACCCTACAGAGGGTTTACATGGCGATTTAGGCATGATCACCAAACAAGATGTCGCGCTTTGCCTGTCGAACTCAGGAGAAACTGAAGAAATTTTACAAGTGCTACACCGAATTAAACGCCTAGGCATTCCCACCATTGCTTTTACAAAACCCCAATCCAATTTGGCACAATATTCAGATGCGGTTTTAAATACTTCTGTTGAAAAAGAAGCTTGCCCCTTAGGCCTTGCACCTACTTCTAGCACAACTGTTATGCTTGCCATGGGAGATGCGCTGGCTATTAGCCTACTTAAAGCACGTGGCTTTAGTGCAGAGGATTTTGCAGAAACTCATCCTGGCGGGCAGTTGGGTAGACAAAGCCGTTTCAGTAAGGTTAAAAATATTATGCGCAGTGGCGAAAAAATGCCCCAAGTGACAGAAGAAGCTTCTATCGCTCAGGCCCTTGCAGAGATTTCTGCCAAAGCCCTAGGTATGACAACCGTTGTTTCCAAAACCAATTCAAAAAGATTACTGGGCGTTTTTACGGATGGCGATTTAAGACGCAGTTTAGAAAAAGGGTATGACATTAACAAGACACTCGTAACACAAGCTATGACGGATCCTTGTATGACCATTCAAGAAAATCATTTGTCTATAGAAGCTGTTCGTTTAATGGAAGAACATCGCATTACTGCATTGGCTGTTTTGGATGATCAGAATAATCTAGTAGGTGCATTTAACTTGCATGATCTCTTTGCTCAGGAACTTTTGTGAATCATTTAAACTTCAAAAATTTTAAAACCATCTTTTTTTTAATTTTACTTATTTTTTTGAGTTTTTTAAGCATTAAACAATTAAAAAAAAAAGAGCGCTCAGCTTCTGTGAGTTTTTCTAGCCACAGAGAATACATGCAAGATATCGATCTTTCTGAATTTGAGGCTGGTGAACTCAAGCACCGCCTTCAAGCTGAACGCTGGAAAAAAGAAAGCCCTTTGGAAAGCTCGCTTGAAAAACCTAAAGTTTGGATTTTCAAAACCACAGAAGAAATTTGGACTTTAAACGCCGAAACTGCTTTGCTCAAAAACAAAAATGGACAGGGCAGTATTCATCAAAGAAAATTTTACAATAATATTTTAATTGAAAAATTAATCGATAATGTATCCGTCTTAAAAGCAAATACCCAACAACTCAACTATTATCCTAAAATGGACCTAGCAAGTTCAGATGCTTTGGTAATATTGAATAAACCAGGCCTAGAAATAGAAGGCATCGGTTTAAAAGCAGATTTTAAATCTGGCGAAATTCAATTAAAACAGGGAGTTAAAACCAGATATGTGGCTCATTAAACGATTTAAATTTAATCTATTTCTGATCTTATGCTTCTTTTTACCAAACATATGCACCGCAGAAAAAGCAAGCAAGCCGCCCTTGGACATTCAATCCGAAAGCGCGCATTTTGA
>JBJSZW010000072.1:0-11972 GCA_046090565.1 Gammaproteobacteria bacterium | reverse complement strand
TGGTTCTTATCGGTTCTAATGCCAGCAAATCAAAAGGAAGTAGTCCGTTTTCTTTAGCAATATCAGATTGCTTATTATCCTGTGTATTCCGGCGTAATTGACCCCCATTCCGGGGAAATTGACCCCCCTTGCTTTTCGGAGGTTTTATTTCAATGATCGCTGTTAAAATTAGGATTATTTTCTGAGTGATTCGCCTTGTAAATCTATTCGATTTGCTTTTGATGTAATTCGATCTAAAATGGCGTCACTGAGGGTTGGCTCACCAATGATTTCGTACCATGCTCCCACCGGTAGCTGAGAAGCTACGAGTGTAGATTTAATTCCGTGCCGGTCTTCTACGATTTCCATCAGATCTAGTCTTTGCATATCATCAAGTTTGTGCATGCCAAAGTCATCTATGATGAGTAATTGAGTTTTGGCGATCGCGTTGATAAGTTTCCTGTGATTACCTTCGATTTTAGCTAACCGGAGGTTGTAGAACAACTTCTGCGCGTTAGCGTAGAAGACCTTATAACCGTTAATACAGGCTTGGTTTCCAAGTGCGGTGGCTAAGTGACTTTTCCCAACACCAGTTGGGCCAGTTATCAGTAGATTTTCTGCTTTTTCGATCCAGGAACAAGTGCTTAACGCTGCTAATTGTTGAGGATCGAGGTTTCGTCTAGCGTTTGGAGTTACTTGCTCAAGACTTGCCTGATACCTAAACTTTGCCTGATGCGTAAGACGCTCTATTTTTCGATTGTAACGAGCGTCATACTCATTTTGAACCAGCAGCTCAAGGAGCTGTTCTGCCGAGAGCTGAGTGCTCTGCCTGGCAGTAAGGATGTTTTCAAGTGCATCGGCCATGCCGTGCAGCCGAAGGCTTTTAAGCCTTTCAATGGTTTGAGGATAACTCATAAGGTATTGTTTTAAGTGGTTTAAGCAAATGTGGCAGCGCCACGGACATTTTGATGGGTGGGTAAAGTGGTATTTACCGGTGGTATATCAGGCGTAAAATGAATATTCTCGCATTGTTTTTTGAGGTACTGGAGCGCAACACAGTTTGATTCCAAAGCCAGCTTGCAAGCCGCATTCAGCCGTGCGTGGTCATGCTTTCGAGCAAGGCTCAAGATACCTTGACAAGTCTTGTAGTTTTGCTCCGGGTGCATTGACCGACCAAGAACATGAACAACTACGGCTCTTACAGCACTGCCTATATTCTGCGCTTGTTTTTCTAGCCATTCAGGATTCATTCCCTGCAAGTAAGCATTGTGCTGTGAAGGCATATGGTCGGCAACGGTCGTATATCGTTGCCCAGTAACGGCATGAGTAGCTACACACGCGCCATGATGGTAAATTTTAATGAGTTGACAGGAACAAACAACTTTAACACGCTGTCCAATAAGCCGGTAAGGAACACTGTAGTATTGCTTGTCTTTAGCAATGTGTACATGAGCGTTGTTGCCTACCATCAAGTTGAGCTGCTTGACAAAGGCGTAAGGAGCATTAGGTAATGGCTTCATATGAGCGATTTCGTCCCGCAAAAAGATAGCCTGTCGCGAACTTCCATAACTCTTCATCACTCGGTCATTAAACTGTGTACAAAGCCGTTCTAAGGCTTGATTGAGCTGTTCAAGGCTGTAAAAGGTTTCATCGCGTATTCGGCCATAAACCTGGCTGTATAGATGATTAACACCCCCTTCAACACGAGCTTTATCTTTGGGCTTTCGCACTCGAGTAGGCAGCACATTGATGCCATAATAATTTGCCCAATCCAACAGCAATTCATTCAATATGGGTTCGTATCGATCACTCTTTACTACCGCGGTTTTCATGTTGTCGCAAACAATACTTTTTGGAACTGCACCAAGCAACAATAAAGCCCTGTTTAAGCCATAAATCACTTGTTCCGAGCGTTGGTTAGGAAGTGCAACGCAAATGGTTTTTCGACTATGGGCCATGCTTACAACCAAAACTTCGCAGGGGGTCAGTTTCCCGGAATCTTGCTGAATCACATAAAGTTTATCACCAGCAAAATCAATCTCCAATTTGTCGCCAGGCTCAAACTGCATCACCATTGATACCTTCTTGTATTGAGCATACTGCTGCAAATAGTGGCAAAACTGAGAATAGCGATAGCTGGTCCTGCCCGCTGTAAACTCCTCTTCCCACAAAACTTGCTTGGTTAGGTGCTTATTCTTCGACAATTGGTCCAGATAATCGTCCGCACGTTGCACAAAATCAGCATAACGAGAAGTAACACTTGCATGTTCAGGACGCAGAATTATGCCCAGTGATTCTGTATCACTCGAAAGCAGCGTCTGTAAATCCATACCACACGCATCAAAGCGCCTGAGGTACTCCTTTACCGTGTTTTTGCTCATGCCCAAATGACGGGCAATGCTCTTGATGGGTTCATTTCGCTCATAAAAAAGTCGAAGAACTTGTTTGATTTCATTCATACTCTTCAAATGGTTTGACATAGCGATCAGGTTTAATACCTGCGAAGAAAATCATACCGATTGAAAAGCAAATCAAGGGGGTCAGTTAACCGGAATGACCGCCAACCAGGTGGGGTCAGATAACCGGAATAACATTCCTTAAACCGAAACCCATTTGATAGGGGGTCAGTTCCCCGGAATGGGGGTCAGTTTGAAACGGAACGGGGGTCAGTTTGAAACGGAATTCTCACCTGGAGCGGGGCAGGGGGTGAGGTCAGAAATGGGCTGTACTGACGCTATCGGTCAGCATCTGCGAGGATCCGCCACCATAGCCCTAACGCCACCATTCGAAATAAAAGAAACAATATTACGATTATTTCGTATATTTGAAAAAAAATTGAGCTTATGAATTTTACGGATAGCATTGAAAAGCCATCAAAAGAAGAGCAACGAGCCGCACTTCAGGCCATTGAAGTGTTGGATGCATCTTTGGATCGCATCAAGGAAGCTTTTCCTGAAATTGAAATAGAAGAAACTGGCGAGAAAATCAGAGTACCTCTAAAGGCGCTCAAATTGTTATCCAAGATTTTGAAGGAATTGGGGAAAGGGAAACCGGTTTCCATCCTACCGAACGCCACGGAAATGACCACGCAGGCGGCCGCAGAAATGTTGGGTTGCTCCCGCCCTCATTTGGTTAACTTGCTTGAGCAAGGAAAGATACCATTTACCAAAGTTGGAAAGCATCGGCGCATTAAACTCCACGATTTAAACGAATATAAACGGCAAACGAAGCTCAAACAACGTCAATTGCTGGCAGAAATGATGCAAGACGACGAAGCCGCGGGTTTATATGATTCATAGCGTAAGGTTTATATGCGTTTTAGATACAAACGTTATCTACCCAATCGAGATTAGAGATTTGCTCTTTTGGTTCGCATCCTACGACTTGTTTACACCCAAATGGAGTGCACACATTTTTGGGTGATGAAATACGAGCCTTTAATTCCGTCGTTAGATTTACCAGACGAAAAGGACAAACATGTGCTGGCAGCCGCTATCAAGTCGAATGCCAACATCATAGTAACAAACAACCTAAAAGATTTTCCAGAAGAATACCTCGCTCGGTTTGGGTTAGCAGCAAAAACCGCCGATGATTTTTTAACGGATATCATCGAGCGGCATGAACCAGCATCGAGCGGAAAAGTAACTTTGATTTTTCCGAAAAGCTTATGCGTTTCTAAAAATTAGCGCTACTCCGCGCAATTTTGGAATGCCCTAAAAAATGCCTGAGAAAAAAAGGCTGTCGACAGAAATTTTTTCGTTGTATCCTACACTACACAAATAATCAAATAGAATGAAAATTAGAAGAGCTGTTTGAATAGGGTACATTCTGTTTTTACAAAAAAACACTTGATGCTGTAAAATTTATGCGTCAACAGCGGGACCAATTGAGTGAGAAGTTGACTAAGATGACAAAAGAAGAAATTTTAGAATATTTCGTGAAACTCAAGACACAGAAACTCAGTTTTATTTGTTCGATTCCTTCGCTCAAGGCCGTTCGCATGACCCCAGAGATAGCGGCATAGCCTAGGTACTGGCCAGCATCATCGATAGTATCTGCATGAAATTTTCCAATTATTGCATGCATTTCAAAAAAATCATACTAACTTTGTATTTTGCAATGAATGTACTCCAGCAATATATAAAACCAGGTGAAGTATATCGCCGTTCTGACTTGGAATATTATTCCACGGCCTTAGATCGGCATTTGGCGCAGCTCACCAAAGATGGAGTATTGATAAAATTGAACCAAGGAATTTATTACGCGCCGAAACAATCAAGATTTGGGGCAGTTCCCCCGGATGATCGACAGGTCGTAGAACGTTTTCTGAAGGGTGGGGATTTTCTTTTGATATCCCCAAATAGTTTTAATGCTTTAGGTTTAGGACTAACACAGCTTTACAATACTACTTGGGTTTATAACCACAAACGCAAAGGCGAGTTTCAGCTTAATGGAAAGACGTTTGAATTCAAACGAAAATCCTCTTTTCCTAAAAATACCTCAAGAGAATATTTACTCGTTGATTTATTAAACAATTTGGACATCCTTGCTGAAGATCAAACCCAAGCTATACGTAAACTATCAAATTCTGTACGTAGTTATAATGCCGATGCTTTGATGAAGGCTATTCAGCAATACGCAACAGGCAAAACAAAGCGAATTTTGAAATCAATAGTTAGAAACATGCTTCGGCATGATTGATTTTACAGGTTACGGTTTAATTCATCGCTTTTCAGAGGACATAGACATTCACATTCGTACAAATTTTGGTTTAACAATCGAAGGGAAAGAAGATAAACCTCAAGTAAGAGCGGCACGCAAAAAGTTCTATGATGTACTTGCCAATTCACTTTCGATAAATGGAATTACAGAAGTTAAGCGGGATTATGATTTTGACGACACTGAAAAATATCGAAGCGGTGGAATTCGCCTGTATTATCAAAGTCAAACAACAACGCTTGAAGGCCTTAAAGATGGCATTTTACTAGAAGCGGGCTTTGACACTATAACTCCAAACAAGCCCATAAATATTTCATCCTGGGTTTGGGAACACCTTGTTTCAATAAATGCAAGCAGCAGTTTCATCGACAATACAGCCATAGAAGTTCAATGCTATCACCCTGGATATACATTAGTTGAAAAACTGCAAACAATCGTAAGGAAATATCGCAACAAAGACAACCCTGGTTCTTCCGATGAAAAAAACTTCATTCGTCAGTACTATGACGTCTATTGTTTATTGGGCAATTCTGAAATACAAGAATTCATTGGTAGTCCTGAATACTTGGCGCATAAGGCAGTTAGAATCAAAGGTGCTGACAATCTAATACCCCTAAACGAACATCCTTCCCTTCTATTAAATGACCTGAAGCTCAGAGAATCATTCATCAATCGTTATTTATCCACTTCCAAGTTGTATTATAATGGACAGCCAGATTTTGAAGATATTCTTGCAAGAATAGCAGTTCATGTGAACAGATTTTAATGCTGGATGTGTCTTTGATTCCCACTATTTTTTTTCAATCAGATTTTTGCCGGGTTCTATCGTTTTTTTTTCAATCAGATTTTTGCTGGGTTCTACCCTTTTGTTTTCAATCAGATTTTTGCCGCGTTCTGCCGTTTAACCTCATCTAAAACCCCGAAATTACCATGAAATCGGCCCTAAATGTAAAAGTAAAAATATGCATATATAAATGATAATGAGATCATTTTCTCAGACCTTCGGCCTGCTACGCAGGCTAGACCCCATAATCGGTCTTGTTTTTCGTGAAATACGGCAGTTTATCGGTCTTGTTTTTTGTGAATTTCAGCAGTTTATCGGTCTTGTTTTTTGTATTTCTGGCCGTACTTTCGTTGGAAACCTGGAGCACGTCATCCATCTTCAAGCATGTCATCCATCCTCAAGCAAGTCATCCATCCTCAAGCACGTCATCCTTTTAAATTGTCGAATAAGCCATGTATATAGAAAGAAAAATAGACCAAGCATTGCTCGACTGGCAAGCTTCACCGTCAAGAAAGCCTTTGCTCATCAGAGGAGCCCGGCAAGTGGGGAAATCAACAGCGGTGAGGAACTTGGCGAAGCGGTTCGACTATTTTATTGAAATCAATTTTGACGAGCAACCGGAGTACCTGAATTTGATTGCCAATACCTCAGATCTCCATGATTTAATCGAGCAATTGGCGCTTATAACGCAAACGGAGATCATCGAAGGAAAAACATTACTTTTTCTCGACGAGATACAAGCAAGTTTGCCTGCTATTTCTAAGTTGCGTTATTTCTATGAAAAAAGGCCCAATTTGCATGTCATTGCGGCGGGTTCTTTATTGGAGTTTGCATTAGCTGAGCTGCCTTCGTTTGGGGTAAGAAGGGTTCGGTTGTTGTTTATGTACTCCTTATCTTTCATGGAATTTTTGGGGGCTGTGAATGAAAAGCCGTTGGCTCGTTTGATACAGCAATCGAAAAGCCGAAGTAGACTACGTCGTTCAAAGGCAAGATCGTATTGTTCCTGTAGAGGTTAAAGCGGGCACTAAAGGAGCGATGCTGCATCCAATATTTAATGAAGGGCGCTGTTATCCCATCAACCAATCGATAGCATTGATTTTCTTGATGCCGTTGTATGTGCCGGTGTCAAAGTCCATGGTGATTAACAATTTTTCATGGTGGTCGGAAATGCTATTCAATGGCGCGAGTTCCCGTGCCAAAGTATCCGGATTTTGAACGGTTTGCGACACCTGAATGTATTGGGTAAAACCTGCATCGTTCCTAACCACAAAATCAACTGCTTGTTGGTTGGTTTTTCCAACCCAAATTTGATGGTTTCGACGTTTTAGTTCAAGGTAAACAACATTTTCAAGGAGATGGCCGGCATCGCTGAGCAACTCTTTTCCTAACAATGCATTCCGAAACCCCAAATCCACCAGGTAGTATTTCTCTTGGGTCGCTAGGTGCTGTTTGCCTTTGATGTCGTATCGATTTACGCGGTAAAATAAGTAGGACTCCACCAAGGAATTGATGTATTTGGATACGGTTTTGTTGTCGATGGGCTTCTTGTTGGCTTTTAATGCATGTGCGATATTCGTGGCTGATACATTTGATCCGATGGAGTCGATCAGGAAATTCACCACTTCCAGGTAGGATTGCTCCGAATAGATCGACCGTCGAGCAGTAATATCATTACTAAAAATGGTGTTAAAAACCATTTGCAAATAGTTGTGGGTGAATTGATTTCCCTCGGATGAAAGTCGGACCGCCTCCGGAAAACCACCTGTTTCAACATAGGTTGCAAAGGCCCTATCTAAGTTGTTGGATGTTCCTGTGAAGCTGATGAATGCAGCGAATGAAAATGAATTCTTTTACGTTCTGAACCTCATCAATAAAAACGTAGTTGGTGGCATTGCTTTTGAGATGCTTAACGATATAGTCGTAGACGTCTTTCCAACTTTTTTCTGCCAAGAATCGGAAGTCTGGCCTATCAATATTGATGGAAATGATCGAAACGGCTTCATTCTCGGCGCGTAATACATCCTGGAATTGCGCCATTAATGTGGACTTGCCACAGCGTCGAACACCGGTAGCGACTTTAATCAAGTTTTTGTCCTTGAGCACTTTAAGTACATCGAGGTATCGGCTTCTCAGAATCGTTTGCATCATGCGAAGTTACCTTAAATTCCTGAAACTTCTTAATCATGCAAAGTTTTAGGAATTTAGACGAGTTTAGTACCCCCCAATTTTCGGACCACTGGCTAAGTTTCTTTCCACTAACTTTATCAGTACCCTGTGAAAACAAAATGGACGAGCGCGAGCGATTGTTTGCTGGGCGGAGCGTGGTTGAGTTCATCTACCTAAAAATAGGTGTTGACGGCAAATTCAAACTGACCTATAAAAAGGTTTTTAAATGCTGAAATATTGTTCTGTTCATAAAATAGCAACATCGCTTTTTTATACTCAATTGGGTCAATAGTACGAAATGAAAGGGGGCAGTGTTGGTAATGAATTAAGCAGGCATTACTTACAATTCTTGCCGTTCTTTTATTGCCGTCATCAAATGCTTGAATGTAGGATAATAGCACCAGCAAGAGCAGTGCTTTTTCAAAAACACTATGTTTCGAATTCACCAAGTTACACATTTGTGCCATTGCGTCTTTAATTTGATGGTCATTGTCTAATGGAACATAATTGGTTCCAATAACACCCACTCTGTGATTTCGTATATTTCTATTAATCCCAAGGTCTTTAACAAGAATGCCGTGTATATCTTCAATAGCAGATACTTTCATCGGAATTAAATAGTCGGGTTGATCAATGATAAAGTCGATGGCTGCTTTATGGTTGAGGAGCATGGTGGCTTCTTGCTGTGTTTTACCGGCTGCTGTTCGTTTATCTTTTAGTAGACATTCTGTTTCCAATAGCGAATAGGTATTGCCCTCTATTTGCGAAGATTTCCAGCTTAAATCAATCGCAAGTCGTTCTAATTCTTTTGCATATTGATGGGTGCTCAGAACATTGGTTTTCGCTTCAAATTGTTTTTGGAGCAATTGAAGTTTGTTCATTTCGTCCTGACTGAACAATTCTACTGAGGGTAAAATGCCATGGATTAGATTGAAGTTGTATGATGATTGAATAATTCTCTCGTCAATATCCTGATTGAAATATGCATCAATATCTATGGGTTTTATGATGGCATAAGAATGGCTTAAGGCGTATTTTGTTCCTTTGCCGATACCAACTTTAGATACATATCGTTTCTCAATGAGCTGAGTGAGGCACCTTTTTACGGTTGCATAGCCTTTAGTGGCGTTTAATCCATCGAAAACATCTTTTGATGAACGTGCAGGATTATTTTCTAAATAAGCCAGGATTAAATTTTCTAGTGAGTTCATTTGTAGCTCAAATTAAGTGTATATAGAGATCATTACGTCCTGGGCATGAGCTCAAAGGTAACATAAAATGAGCTGAAATTCTACTTTGGGCTCAAAAAACTTTCATTTATGGCTCAAAAATCATTGGGAATGAACTTGAAATACCTTAAAAGTGCACAATGAAAAACCTAAAAAGTGCACAATGGTGTAGATCGTCAGCATAAATTGTATAACAAAGTGCAATAAAATGCCCTATTGATTGAAAATCCGAACTATTTTTTTATTTTTGCACTAAATAGAGCATTATGAAGCACCTTTCCGGTTTGGTTCAACAAATTAAAGAGCGAAGAGAGATTCTAAAGATTACGCAAGAAAGCTTGGCTGATTTATCAGGTGTCGGGCTGCGGACCATAAAACAGTTGGAGGGAGGTAAAGGAAATCCCACCCTCCATACGCTTCAAGAAATGGCTGATGTGCTTGGATTGGAACTGGTTTTTCAAGTTAAAAAACTCAATAAATTAGGAGAACATAAAGTATGAGAACAGGGCTTGTTATTTATAAAAACCAATTAGCAGGTATGCTGAGTCAACTGGATAATGGAGGTTTTGTTTTCCAGTACGATGAACGGTGGTTTAATGACAGCAGCAAGCCATCAATAAGTTTGGCTTTTCCGAAAGACAGAATGGAATATCAATCGTCAACACTTTTTCCATTTTTTTTCAATTTAATTCCAGAAGGGGCGAACAAACGGCTGATTTGTAGCAAAAAGCGAATCGATCTTGATGACTATTTTGGAATCTTGCTCGAGGTTGCAGGCGGTGATCCGATTGGCGCTGTTCAAATTTTTAAAGTGAACTGATGGAGATGAATGAACTGATGGAGATGAACAGGTGTCCGGGAACTTTGGCCGCAGGCTTCACTACCTACAGCAGAGCATGCATCAAGCGTTTGTTTGATGGCAGTAAGGTAAATCATGTGCTGCCGTATGCCTCAATGCAGTCTAATAACAACAGTGAAGACTCATTTGAAGACTCATTTGAAGAGAATGCATCCCGGATGTCTATTTCAGGGGTACAGGAAAAATTCTCAATCATTCAATGGAAGAACAAGATTCGTTTGACCAAGGAAGGAGAGCAAGGCACACACATATTAAAACCCATTCCCGGTGGGCCAAAAAATGCCGATCAAATGCCTGCGAATGAGCACTTAACCATGCAAATTGCTCATCAAGTGTTTGGCATAGAAACAGCAGCGAATGCCTTAATTTTTTTTGGAAATGGAGACCCTGCCTACATCACAAAACGGTTTGACGTTGTTCGGAGTGGTCCGCTTTCGCCCGAGTTTTCCAAATTGGCCCAAGAGGATTTTGCTTCTTTGGCTGGAAAGAGCCCGCAAACCCATGGCACAGATTATAAATACCTGGGTAGTTATTGGGATTTGTTTGAACTGATGCGTGAACATTTGCCAAGCTATAAAGTCGAATCGCTTAAACTATTTAAATTGTTGGTATTTAATTATTTGTTCTCCAATGGAGACGCTCATTTAAAGAACTTTTCAATTATTGAAACGCCGCAAGGAGATTTTAAGTTGAGCCCAGCTTATGACCTGCTCAACAGCAGCATCCATATCGACGATGGGGATTTTGCTTTATATGAAGGATTAATTCCGGCGAGAAAGGCTCAAGGAAATGTTGTGAAGCAATTTCGGTGGCTTGCTGATTATTCTGGGATTCCAGAAAAACAAACAAATGCCATCATGTCTTTGATGGTTTCAAAAACGGAACGGGTCACAAAATTGATCGATGCATCCTTTCTAAAAGACAGGATGAAACGGAGCTACCTGCAATGGTATCAGTTGAAGCTTAAAAAGCTGCGTGAATGAAAAATGTAAGGCGCGCTAATGAACAGTCGGTTTAATATTGTCGATAAATATTTATAATGTGTCATAAAAGGGATTGAAAATAGTATATTTGCGCATTATAAGACGCATTACACGCATTACATGAAAACATCACCAGCTATCTTGCCTAAAAACCTCAAGCTATTAAAAGTCCTCGGGGAGCATATTCAGCTTGCTCGTTTGCGTAGAAAGTTCAGTGCAGAGCAAGTGGCGGAACGCGCCGGTATAAGCAGAAAAACAGTTTACAATATTGAACAAGGGATTCCTACCGTTGCCATGGGGAGCTACTTGCAAGTGCTCTTTGTGCTCGGTTTAGAACAAGATCTTTCCATGGTAGCAGCTTCTGACCCTTTAGGTAGAAAATTGCAAGATGCTGGAATTACCACAGCAAGGCGCGCGCCTAAAAAGCCGAATAATCCATGAAGACAAACTAATTTGATGGCCATCGAATGGGAGGGCTGCGGTTTAAGTTGGAACAAGATGGAGCGTTTTTGAATAGTCATCAGAAAATGGCTACACCTCCTTGGACATCGCTTCGTGAATTGGAGTATGCCAGTTTGCAATTAGAAAAAGAGGATGCCATCAATGATCAGGCCTATGCCAAATGGTTAGGCATGCTTATTGACCCAGGTTCTTCCTTAGGCGGAGCGAGACCTAAAGCCAGTGTGCTTGATGAAAAGGGTAATCTTTGGATAGCTAAGTTCCCAAGTTCAACAGATGACAAAAATACGGGTGCTTGGGAAATGGTATTGCATGAATTAGCTAAAGTTTGTGGCATTCATGTACCGGATGCAAGGCTACTTCAATTTTCCGGAAAGCACCATACATTCTTGTCTAAACGATTTGACAGATCAAAAGATAAGCGCATACACTTTGCATCGGCCATGACATTGTTGGGTTACCAGGATGGAGCGGATTTTCATGACGGATTAAGTTATTTGGATATCGTTGCTTTTATCATTCAGCAAGGAGCATCAGTGAAAGCGGATTTAGAGCAGCTGTGGAGAAGAATGGTTTTCAATATTTTAGTTTCAAACACAGACGACCATTTGCGTAATCACGGATTTATACTTACCGATAATGGTTGGCAGTTGTCCCCAGCTTATGATATGAATCCTAATGAAATGGGAAGCGGCTTAACATTAAATATTTCGGAGAATAGCAATGAGCAGGATATTTCTTTAGCGTTAGAAACCGCAAAACATTACAAAATAAAAAATGAAGAGGCAGCCAAA
>JBJSZW010000071.1:0-10902 GCA_046090565.1 Gammaproteobacteria bacterium | reverse complement strand
GTAAGGATTTAATAAACTGCCTGCTCGGTGTCCCTTCGGAATCCAAAGCACACCCTTGGGAACACGATCTTCTATTCGATAGGGCAATTTTTCTCCCAAACGCTTTTCTAGCAATTGATCTAAAAACTCAGCTTGTTTTTTAAGCGTGGCACTGTTGATACCCACCCAAACTCGATCGGCTAGAGGTGTTTGATTCAAAGCCTGCGCATGACGCAATAAAGTATCCGCTTGATACAAGCCATAACCCTGCAAGACGATTAAGTGTTTTGATTTTTCAGTATCCCATTTTCTGGGTTTTAAGTCTTTTAAATGAATCAAACTGCTTTTAAAAACAGGCGTGTTTTGAAGTTTTGTTTTGACTTCTTCATGCACTTCTTCCCAAGTCTGGTATTCAAAACCATCTATTTTTAATAAGTTGCCTAATACTCTTAATACTTTCCAGGCCGGTCGGCTTTCGCTCTGCGACCCAGAATGAACCGCCGCTTTAAACGCTTGTAATTTGCCTTCTAGATTAATATAACTACCTTCAGTTTCTGCAAAAGAATTCATTGGCAATATGATTTGAGCTATTTTTCTTAAAACAGGCAAATCAAAGCTTGAAAAAGCAATTATTTTTGCTTTTGGATTCATTTTGGATAATAAATTCACATCCAATTCTGGATCGACCCCAAATAAAAGCCATAGTTTGATTTCTGACTCTTCTGCTGTTTTTGCAGCTGTAGATTGGGGCACACAAGCCATGTGATACGCTCCGCGCGCATTGGCTCCCCGATGCAAATAACCCAGAGACATTTTAGTTGCTTCTGCCCATTCTTCTATGTGACGCATGATGTCTGCCGCCATGGGATGAGACAGCAATAAATCGCCCACTAAAATACGCCCACCGGTTTTGATTTGGGGTGCTAATTTCTTAATGGCTGCAATATAATCACCCGCATTAATAATTATTTTGTTTTCAATTTCGAAATTAAATTCATAATCAATGGGATTGATCACCGAAATTTTTCCGCCATTGGCTACTTGTTTGCGCAAACGCACCGAAAGCAAAGGCAGTTCATGTCTTAATTCTGAACCGATGATGATAACATGGGGTTCTTGTTCCAGGCCTGCAATGCTACCTCCCAAGCTGGGCCAGGCTTCTATGGGATGGCTGGCATTGCTGGGATGTTGTAAGTATTCATCCTGTAACCAAAGACGGTGATCAATATTTTCAATGCCCAAACCACGACAAAGTTTTTGAAAAAGATAGAGTTCCTCTGTTGTGCTGCTGGGGTGAATCAAACCTGCTATCGCCCTTTTATCTTGCTTGATCTGCTTTTCAATTAATTTAACGGTACTGTTCAATACCGCTTCTAAGCCTGTGTTGACCCATTCCCCACCTCGAATTTCTAAGGCCTGATGCAAACGTTTTGTGCTATGAATGGCTTGATAACTAAAACGATCCCTATCCGATAACCACACTTCATTAATAGCCTCTTCTTCTTTAGGAACAACCCTTAAAACTTCATTGCCTCGCGTGTGAATACTGATATGGCTGCCTAAACCATCGTGCGGTGCTATGGCATCATGGCTTTGCATTTCCCACGCCCGTGCTTTGAACTGAAAAGGTTTTGAAGTTAAGGATCCGACCGGGCATAAATCAATCACATTACCTGATAATTCTGAGCTTAGGCTTTTTTCTACAAAAGTCCCTATTTCCATGTGCTCACCACGACCTGTTGCGCCTAATTCTCTTTGGCCTGCCACTTCAGTTCCAAAACGCACACAGCGCGTACAATGAATGCATCGCGTCATCTCTGTGGCAATCAAAGGCCCTATGTTTTGATCTTGAACCGCTCTTTTGGGTTCTGCATAATTCGACACTTCCTGACCATAACCCATGGAAAAATCTTGTAATTCACATTGCCCACCTTGATCACAAATGGGACAATCAAGGGGATGATTGATCAGCAAAAATTCCATCACAGAACGCTGCGCTTCTAGGGCCTTTTTCGATTTGGTCCAAATTTTCATGCCATCTGTTACTGGCGTTGCACAAGCAGGAACAGGTTTGGGGGCTTTTTCTACTTCTACCAAACACATTCTGCAATTGGCAGCAATTGAAAGTTTTTTATGGTAGCAAAATCTTGGGATAAAGGAATCAATGGCATCGGCTGCTTCTATGATCATTGATCCTTCGGGTACTTCACAAATTTTTCCATCTATTTCTATTTTTGGCACTGCAATGGTCCTTTGGCGTCTCTGTATTTTAAACTAAACATTTTTTATGCTGCACGTGGTATTCAAATTCTGATTTAAAATGCCTTAAAAAGCCTTGCACAGGCCAGGCTGCGGCATCCCCCAAGGCACAAATGGTACGGCCTGCAATATTACCCGCAATGCGTTCTAAATTTGCAATATCTTGCATGCTACCATGGCCAGTTTCAATGCGGTGAACGATTTTGGCCAACCAACCAGTTCCCTCGCGACAAGGCGTGCACTGGCCACAGGACTCTTCAGCATAGAATTCTGAAATTCTGGCCAATACTCTGACCACACAGGTGCTTTCGTCCATGACAATCACGCCGCCTGAGCCTAACATCGAGCCTGCTTTACTTAAAGAATCATAATCCATATTGGTTTTTAAGATAATCTCTGCGGGCAATACAGGCATGGAACTGCCACCAGGAATCACGGCTTTTAATTGTTTACCCCCACGAACACCACCTGCTAAATCCAGCAAGTCTTTAAAAGGCGTGCCCAATGGAATTTCATAATTACCAGGTTTGTTCACATGGCCTGAAACGCAAAAAATTTTATAACCACCGCTGTTGGGTTTGCCTTGTTCTAAAAACCAAGCCCCTCCCTGCTGTAACAAGCAAGGTACAGAGGCATAGGTTTCCGTGTTATTAATGGTAGTGGGACAACCATAAACCCCAAAATTCGCTGGAAAAGGGGGTTTGAACCGAGGTTGACCTTTTTTACCTTCCAAAGATTCCATCAGGGCTGTTTCTTCACCACAAATATAAGCCCCAGCGCCGATGACATTGTGCAATTCAAAATCAAAACCTGAATTTAAAATATTTTTGCCTAAGAAACCCGCTGCTTTGGACTCTTCTATCGCTCTTTCGATGCGATCAAAGGGTTCGAAAAATTCACCTCGAATATAATTATACCCAACAGTCGCCCCCATGACATAGGCAGCAATGGCCATGCCTTCTATGACTTGATGTGGATTATAGCGCAGGATATCTCTGTCTTTGAAAGTACCTGGTTCCCCTTCGTCTGAATTACAAACCACATATTTTTGTCCAGGGGCTTCTCGGGCAATAAAGCTCCATTTCAGGCCCGTTGGAAAACCTGCCCCACCGCGGCCTTTTAAAGCCCCTAGTTTTAATTCTTCAATGATTTGTTTGGGGGCTATTTTTTCCTTTAGGATTTTTTCCCAAACAGAATAACCGCCAATACTTTGATAAGAAGCCAAACTCCAAGATGGATTCAAATGCAAAGTTCTGAAACAAATCGCATTTTGATTCATTAAGAGGCCCCATCTTTTTTGGCTAATTCTGCTAGGATTTGATCGATTTTTTCTTCCGTCATGTTTTCATGATAGTCTTTGTTGATTTGAAAAGCCGGCGCTCCTCCGCAAGCGGCCAAACATTCTACGCGTTTTAGGGTAAATAAACCATCTTGCGAGGTTTCATTCCAGTTAATTTTTAATTTCTTTTTTAAATGATCCGCCAAACGATCGCAGCCATTCAACATGCAAGAAACGCTCATGCAGACTTGAACTTTGTACTTACCCACGGGCTTTAGATCATACATGGTATAGAAACTTGCGACTTCATAAACAGCAATTTTGGGTAATTCTAGATAATCCGCCAGCCAATCTAAATCTTCCTGTTTGAGCCAACCCCCATTTTCTTCTTGTAGCAAATGCAGGGCATAAATCAAACCCGAACGTTTTTGATTGGGAGGAAATTTAGCCAACCATTGGTCTATTTTTAGTTCTATGCGTTTTAGGGCTTTCAACGATCAATTTCTCCGAATACAATGTCTTGTGTTCCAATAATGGCCACCACATCAGCCAACATATGGCCCTTAGACATTTCATCCAAGGCTGCCAAATGGGGAAAACCAGGCGCACGAATTTTTAAACGATAGGGTTTATTCGCTCCATCAGAAACCAAATAAATCCCAAATTCACCCTTGGGGTGTTCAATTGCAGCATAGGCCTCACCTGCTGGAATACAATAGCCTTCTGTGAACAATTTAAAATGATGAATCAGGCCTTCCATGTCTTGTTTCATGTCTTCACGTTTGGGTGGCGCAATTTTATGATCAGGTAAAATCACCTCCCCTGGATTTTGACGCAGCCATTCAATGCATTGGCGCATGATGCGATTGGACTGGCGCATTTCTTCAACCCTCACCAAATAGCGATCATAGCTGTCGCCATTCCTACCTATGGGAATGTCAAAATCCACGCTATGGTACATAGCATAGGGCTGTTTTTTACGCAAATCCCAAGCCACACCGCTGCCTCTTAACATCGGGCCTGTGAACCCCAAAGCTTGGGCCCTTTCAGGACTAACAACGCCTATGCCAACAGTTCTTTGTTTCCAAATACGATTGTCTGTTAACAAACCCTCGTATTCATCTACGTGTTTGGGAAATTTTTCTGTGAAATCCCAAAGAAAATCGAGCAAAGAACCCCGACGATTCAAATTCATGCGTTCTATGGCCTGGGCACTTCTGTACTTGGAACTGGCATGCTGTGGCATGCTATTGGGCAGATCACGGTAGACGCCACCTGGGCGATAGTAAGTTGCATGCAGGCGCGCACCAGAGACTGCCTCGTAGGCATCTAGCAAATCTTCACGTTCTCGAAAACAGTATAAAAATACTGTCATGGCGCCAATGTCTAAGGCATGGGCCCCTAGCCATAACAAATGGTTTAAAATCCGCGTGACTTCATCAAACAAAGTTCTGATATACTGGGCCCGAATCGGTGCTTGGATGCCCAATAATTTTTCTATGGCTAATACATAGGCATGTTCATTGCAGAGCATCGAAACATAATCCAAACGATCCATGTAACCAATGCTTTGATTATAGGGCTTACTCTCTGCCAATTTTTCAGTCGCCCGATGCAACAATCCGATATGAGGATCAGCCCGCTTGATGACCTCACCTTCTATTTCCAAGATCAAACGCAAGACGCCGTGCGCTGCCGGATGCTGGGGACCAAAATTCATCGTATAGCTGTGCATTTCAGAAGGTTTAGATACTTTATGATCAGGAGATTTATTAAAAGATTTAGGCATAGCGATTGTCTTCCCGAATAACTTTGGGCACTAATACTCTGGGTTCTATGCTCACCGGCTGATAAACCACCCGCTTTTCTACTTCATCGTAGATGACTTCTACATGACCACTTAAGGGGAAATCTTTCCTAAAGGGATGCCCTATAAAACCATAGTCTGTTAAAATCCGCCTTAAATCTGGATGACCATCGAATAAGATACCAAACAAATCAAAAACCTCTCGTTCATACCAATTGGCAGAAGGCCATAAGGCCAAAACCGAAGGCGCAATGGGAGGATCTGTTTCTATAAAGGCTTTAACCCGCAGGCGCCAATTGTGGCTGAGAGAAAGTAAATGATAAACCAAGGCATAACGGGCCTTTTGATTTTTTGGAAATTCCTGATTTTGAAGATTAACCGAAACAGACCCTAAAGCTTGCACCGCACGGTCAAAGCCCTGCCCGGTTGCTTTCTGGGTTTCCCACTCTGCCTGGCCATAATGCAGATAATCCACTGCCGTTAGATCCATCAGCATGCTAAAATTTAAATGGGCTTCAGATTTTAAACGCTGTAAAGTATCAAACAAATGCCCCAAACCAATAGAGAGCGTTAACTCACCTGCCTGTTCTACCAAGCTGAGTGTGTGCTCTGAAAATTGCTCTGTAACTAAGGCTTTGAGCTTGGCTAATTTGGTTTGCTGGCTGATTGCAGACCCCGTATCAAAATTTAAGTTGACCAACTCACTTCTTCAGATTCCGATTCACTGTATGGTCAATTATAGTGGAGTCTTCACTTGAGTGCAATTTCAGGATTGTGTTCAGACTAAGATTCTAAAATTCCCTAGGGCCCAGGCTTGCCTAAACTCATAAAGCTGTACAAGAAATTAAATTCAGAACATCCTGATTTATCGGCCTTCCTATGCGGTAACGATAGCATCGCGATCGGTTTCAAATGGTTTGTTCAGCGAATCTGTATGCTTGATTAATACAAACAAGTTCACAAAGAATGGGCTTAAGCCGCTATTAAGGTTTTTTAAATTTAAAGTATTTTAGATAAAACCAAAGCATCTTCACGCGTATTATTGGTTGCTGGATAATAATCCTTGCGCATACCAATTTGTTGAAATCCCATGTCCTGGTACAAACACATGGCGCCAGGATTAGAAGGCCTCACTTCTAAATAAGCGCTTTCTACCCCGGTAAATTTAGAATAATCCAAGCATTCTTGCAATAGACGGCGCGCAACGCCCAATCTACGATGCGCCTCACCCACACATAAATTCAAAACATGAGCTTCATTGGCAGCTGTAGACATTAACACATAACCTACCAGTTCTAATTTTTTTGGTTCTGAATCTTTTTCTGCAAGGGCTACCCAACCCAAATAACCAACCAAAAGGCAATCTCTGAACAAATCATCAGTCCAAGGGAACTCATAGGCTACATTTTCTATGGCCATGATCCCGGGAATATGTTCCAAGGTCATGGGCTTTATCGCAATATTCACCATATACTTCGCAGTGTAGCAAGACCTGTTTTTATTTTATTTTTTTATAATGCTTTCTTTTTAGGTACGCTAGGGGGCCACTGAATGCATATGCAGCAAATATTATACATAATATACTACTCGGATCAAAAGAGACTAGGGCCAACACCAATACAATGCCCAAGAGATTCATAAAAGGCACATGGCCTTTGAAATCAAGTTCTTTAAAACTATAATACAAAATATTGCTTACCATAAATAGACCCCCACTCACCACTATCAGGGCAAACAAATGCTCTACGGCAGGAATAGGGATTTTTTTAGCCGTAACAAACCAAACAAAACCGGCAACCAAGGCTGCAGCTGCTGGAGAAGGCAGGCCTACAAAGTATTTTTTATCCACCTTTGCCAATTGAACATTGAAACGAGCCAAACGCAAAGCGGTAGAGGCCGAATACAAGAAGGCACAAATCCAACCATAATTTTTTAAATCATGCAGGGCCCAATGATAAGCAACCAAGGCCGGGGCAATCCCAAAAGACACCATGTCGGACAAACTATCGTACTGTGCACCAAAGGCGCTTTGGGTGTTTGTCATCCTGGCCACCCGGCCATCCAGAGAATCCATGATCATGGCCACAAAAATAGCAATCGCAGCACTTTCAAAGGCCTGGTTAGAAGCCTGAATAATCGCATAAAATCCACAGAATAAAGCAGCTGTGGTAAATAAATTGGGCAGTAAATAAATCCCCCTTTTTCTAGACCCTTGTGTTTTTTCTATTTCAGATTCAGATTCACTTTCTAAATCAGGATCTTTGTGCGGATGACTCAATAGTTCTTGACTCATATTTAGGCTCATATTTTGATTGCTCCTAATTCTGTAAATTTTTTAAATTTCTTTGCTATTGTCTCTGGTCAGGCGTTTGATATCTGCGCCTAATTGCAACAGCTTCTCTTCAATGGATTCATAACCTCGATCAATATGATAAATACGATCGATGAGCGTTTTACCATTCGCGACCAAACCTGCCAGAACCAAGCTGGCAGAAGCCCTTAAATCTGTCGCCATCACTCGCGCACCACTCAATTGGGCCACGCCCTTACACAAAGCAGTATTGCCTTCAATGCTGATGTTGGCGCCCATTCTACAAAGTTCTTGAATGTGCATGAAGCGATTTTCAAAAACCGTTTCTGTGACCCGCCCTACTCCTTCAGCCACTGCATTTAAAACCGTGAACTGGGCCTGCATGTCTGTTGGAAAACCAGGATAAGGTGCTGTTTTTATATCCACTGCTTTCGGCTTTTTGCCTTGCATGTCTAATTCAATCCAATTTTCACCGGTTTTTATTGATGCACCACTTTCTTCAAGTTTTTTCAACACAGATTCTAAAAGATCCGCACGAGTATTGGTTAATTTAATTTTTCCTTGGGTAATTGCTGCTGCCACTAAAAAAGTACCCGTTTCAATGCGATCAGGGCAAACCGTATAAACGCCGCTTTTTAAAGCTGGCACACCTTCAATCGTTATGGTGTCTGTACCTGCTCCTGTTATTTTAGCCCCCATTTGGTTTAGAAAATTCGCCAAATCTTGCACTTCAGGCTCTTTGGCTGCATTCTGTAGAACCGTGACACCCTGTGCCAAACAAGCCGCCATCATAATATTTTCTGTGCCCGTCACGGTGACAATATCAAAATAAATTTTAGCCCCCTTCAAACCACCCTCGGGTGCTTGAGCATGAATATAGCCATTTTCAATATTAATTTTAGCCCCCATGGCTTCTAGGGCTTTTAAGTGTAAATCTACAGGACGAGGACCAATAGCGCAGCCCCCCGGCAAAGAAACTTGGGCCTTCCCCAAACGAGCCAGCAAGGGACCCAAGACCAAAATAGAAGCTCGCATTTTCTTGACCAATTCATAAGGCGCTAAATATTGGGTGAAGGCTTTGGCATTCACGCTAATAGACATTTTTTCATGAATGACCAATTCTGCACCTAAAGCTCCTAAAAGCTCCATCATGCCCGTTACATCTTTTAAACAAGGAACGTTTTGTATTTTTACTGGCCCAGGCACTAAAAAGGCACCACAAAGAATGGGTAATACGGAATTTTTAGATCCAGAGATCCTGATTTCTCCCACCAAGGGCAGCCCCCCTCGAACGAGCAATTGTTGCATGATTTTAGAGTCCTTAAAATTAAGTAAATATTAAATTTATAATTTATCTAGATATAAACAGTGTTTTTAAATTAAAAGCCAAGAGCAATTCTGAAAAAAATTTAGGGCAATGCTGTAAAACGAAGCTCATTCCCCCCTTTTCCGCCACTTTTTTCCAATCAATGAGTACGGCCAACAAGCTGCTATCAGCTTGTTTCAACTCGCGCAAATCCAAAATCCAAAACTTCAGATCAAACAGGCCGACAGATTTTTTAAACAAAGCCAAACCTTCCTGGTAAATAGGCATGATATTATAAACCGTAAAAGTCCCCGACAAATAAAGCGTATTATTCTGGGCCTTGATTATGAGCTCTGATTTTATCAACTGCAGCCTCCAATCCTTTTTGTTTGATTAAATCTGAAAATTGAGCCGTATACCCCTGAATCAGACTCACACCCTCTATGATAATATCGTAAACTTTCCAGCCTTGACCACGTCGAAGTAGCTTGTAATCTACAGCAATCGGCTGCTTACCAGGTTCTATAATAACACTGGCTACTAAAATACGATTTTTATTCTCATAAGCGGTTCGAAGGGGTCTAAATTCTATTTTTTGATCCCGATAAGCATTGATAGCACGACCATAAGTTCTGATGATCATGGTTTTTAATTCTAGCATAAATGCTTTCTTCGTAGCCTCTGAAGCTGTTCCCCAAACACGGCGCCCCGCTATCCACTGAGACATTTCTTCAAAATCACCATAGGGTGCCATTTTTCCTTCCATAAAGGCGTATAAAGCTTTGTCGTTTCTCTTAAATTCATCATGCTTCACTTCAATTGTCGTTAGTATATCTTTGGTAATACGCTCCATAAACTGTACGGGATTTTCCAATGCATAGGCAACACCTTGGCTTAAAAAGACCCATCCAAAAAGCAGTAAAAATTTTAAATACTTTAAAGATTTCATGGCTGATGATCTCCTAATTTTTCTTGTGGTTTTTCTTCCGCTTTGTCGGCTACAAATTTAGAAATTAAATTCTCCAAGACAACGGCAGATTGGGTAGAAGCTAATTCAATGGTGCCACCTGGCTTGAACATTTCTTTATCATAACCTGGACTTAGGCCAATGTAATTATCCCCTAATAAGCCTGCGGTTAAGATACTGGCCTGGGTATCTAGAGGTAATTGATATTCAGAATGAATCAGAACTTCAACCAATGGGGAATAATCTTGGGCATTTAATTTAATGGCGGTCACTCGCCCAATTGTAACGCCACCAATAGCTACTTTGGATCGAACTTTCAAGCCCCCTATATTCGCAAATTCTAAATTTAAAACATAGCCTTTTTGAGTGTTAAAATCACTCAAACCACTGACCTGCAGAGCCAACATCAGCAAGGAAGCAAGACTGAGTAAAACCAAAAGTCCTACGGATAATTCTAAATTTCTATTTTTCATCATCTTATCTCTTAAATATTTGAAAACATCACGGCTGTTAAAAAGAAATCTAAACACAGCACCGCCAAAGAAGAATAAACGACTGTTTTCGTTGTGGCACGACTAATTCCTTCGGAAGTAGGAATAGAATAAATCCCTTGATACAAAGCAATCCAAGTCACAACACTCGCAAAAACAGCGCTTTTTATGATTCCATTACAAACATCTTGGTAGAAATCCACCGAACTTTGCATGTTCGACCAAAAAGCTCCTCCATCCACACCAAGCCATTCAACACCCACCACATAGCCACCTGCAATGGCCACCGCATTGAATATTAAAGCCAGCATTGGCATCGATAAAACACCCGCCCAAAATCTGGGTGCAACGATGCGTTTTAGTGGATCTATTCCCATCATTTCCAAAGAATCCAGTTGCTCTGTGGCTTTCATTAGGCCTAATTCTGCGGTGAGGGCAGAACCTGCACGCCCAGCAAACAAAAGCGCAGCCATCACAGGTGTTAATTCACGAACCAAACTTAG
>JBJSZW010000070.1:0-10375 GCA_046090565.1 Gammaproteobacteria bacterium | reverse complement strand
CACTATAAGCAACAACTAATGCTACACCCTTTATTTTTTTAAGGAAAGCTTATATCCCCACGGATAAATCCGGGGGCTTTACGCTTGTTTTTGGTAATTGAAGTGTTGATTACTTTAGCCTAGGCCTGTAAACAGGCCAAGGGGTATCGTTTTATTTTTTCATCGCGAGTAATTAGAACTAAATTGTGCAATTTTGCTTGCACCACCAACATTCGATCAAAAGGATCCTGATGTATTGCTGGCAGATCGATAACACCCAAGCAATCCTGGGGCGTAAGGGGCAAAGTTTCAAAACCATCTGCTTTAATGATTTCTATTATATTTATAGGTAATCCTAAACGACCCAGGCTTTTTTTGATGGCCATTTCCCAAAAAGAAACACTACTCACAAATAAAGTATTATTTTTATCTTCCAAGATTTTTCTAGTAGATTTCAATATTTTTTTAGAATCCGATAACCACCACAAAAGCACACAGGTATCTAACAAATATTTCATGAATTTTCTTCGCCATGAAACAAATTCAAAACCTCTGAAGGAAGCGGATCATCAAAGTCATCAGGAACAAATAAAACGCCCCTAAGCTTATCGCCCTGTCGTTTAGAGATTCCTTCCGTATAGGGAACCAAGCGTACCAGGGGCTTTCCGCCTTTAGCGATCACAACATCTTCGCCAGCCAAGGCATGGTTAATTAATTTAGAAAAATTAGTTTTTGCATCGTGTATATTAACCAAAGTCATTGGTACCCCCCAAAAGCCATTCTTATCTTAACTTACAGTATAGGTGACTAAATGGACTTAGTCCACCAGCCTATTTTCCAATACAAAAATCTGAAAAAATCCGACCCAATAAATCATCGCTTGTAAAATCACCCGTTAATAGGCTTAACTGCTCCTGTGCCAAACGCAATTCTTCGGCCAGTATTTCAGGGCTATGGGATAAAACAGACAAGCCCTGCTCTAAATGAAATAGCGTTAATTTTAAAGCTTCTACATGCCTGGTTCTGGCCGACCAAGTGCCCTCCAAACCCTGTTTCAGCCCTAATTTTTGACTAAAATAATCTCTAAATTCAGGGATACCTAGCTCTGTTTTAGAGCTCAGCCAAACTCGCGTAATTCCAGAATCTTCTTGTATTTTTTGCTCTAAACCCAACAAATCTATTTTATTTAAAATTATTATTTTTGGAATATTTGCAGGAAATTGATCATATTCCTGAACCTTAGGTTCGCCTTGAGTTAAATCAACTAAGATAAAAATATAATCTGCTTGTTCTAATTCTTTCCAGGCCCTTTTGATGCCTTCTTGTTCTATAGCATCCTGTGATTCCCGCAAGCCTGCAGTATCTACCAAGTTTACTAATAAACCATCCCAATTTATGGTTTCGCGAATTAAATCTCTGGTTGTACCCGGTATCTCACTAACAATTGCAGCCTCTGTGCCAGAGAGGCTATTTAAGAAACTCGATTTTCCGGCATTCGGCTTTCCTAAAATAACAACCTTAATCCCTTCAGTTAAAATTTTACCTACTTCTGCTGTTTTTAAAGCATATTTCAAGTCATTTCGTATGGTTTCTAAACTTGAAATTACGCCATAATTTTCAATCAGGGTGACATCTTCTTCTGGAAAATCCAGGGCCGCTTCTACTATGATGCGTAGTTGAACCAGTTTTTCTTTTAACTCAAAAATCGCTTTAGAAAAATCACCCTGCAAAGATTTAAATGCGGATTTGGCAGCTTGCTCTGTTTGGGCATGAATCAAAGAAGAAACTGCTTCAGCCTGCAACAAATCCATCTTATTATTCAAAAAAGCTCTTAGGGTAAATTCTCCAGGTTCTGCTATTCTTAGCCCCAAATTGATCCCTTCTTGCATTAGGGCTTTTAAAATCAGGGGATTACCATGGGCCTGTAATTCCAAAACATCTTCACCCGTATAAGAATTAGGCCCTGGATAATAAATCGCAATCCCGCGATCTAAAACTTGTTTTTTTTGATCCAAGAAATCACTAAGAACAGCCTGTCTTTTGGGGGGTAAAAAGCCTAAAACGGCTTGAGCAATTTTAGGAACCAAGGGGCCTGAGAACCTTACAATTCCTAGGCCACCAATCCCTGGCGGCGTTGCTATGGCAACGATGCTGTCTCGATCACCAACCCTAAGCATAACGCTTAGAAATATAGGTCTGTTGTGCTATGGATAAGAAATTATTAACAATCCAATACAACACCAAACCTGCCGGAAATTGCAAAAACAAAAATGTAAAAAATACGGGCATCAACATCATCACTTTGGCTTGAACCGGATCCGCCGGAGCAGGGCTAATTTTTTGCTGCAAAAACATGCTGGCCCCCATAATAATCGGTAAAACATAATAGGGATCTTTGATCGATAAATCTGTGATCCACCACATAAACTCAGCCTGTCTTAATTCTACGCTACCCAATAAAACATAATAAAGCGAAATAAAAACCGGAATTTGAACCAACATGGGCAAACAACCCCCCACAGGATTTACTTTTTCTTTCTTGTAAAGTTCCATAATGGCCTGACTAAAACGCTGCTTATCTTCGCCATAGGTTTGCTTGAGCGCCTCTATTTTGGGCTGTAGTTTCTTCATCTTACCCATGGATTTAAAGCTGGAGGCTGAAAGCTTAAAAAAAGCAATCTTGATCAAAACGGTAACCAAAATAATCGAAACCCCCCAGTTACCAAAAAAACTATTAATCGCCTTTAACGCCCAAAAAATAGGCTGACAAAGAGGCCAAAGAATTCCATAATCTACGGTTAATTCTAAGTCTTGGGCTAGTAATTTCAAATCCTTGGTAATTTCTGGCCCCAAATAAAGGCCCAGAGCAGTAGTTGCTTTTGTATTTGGAGCAATCTCCAGCACAGGATTAATCAATTCAACACCATACCAGTTATTTCCGAAGCTCTTGGCTTGGTACTGATTTTCTTGCTCCTTCTCTCCTATCAAAGCAGAAACAAAGTAATGCTCGATCATCGCCGCCCAACCAGCGGTTCTTTTTACTTTCTCTTCCAGCTGATTAACATCTTTAAATTGCAGTTTTTTGTAGGGTTTTTCCAAATCATTCAAAGCCATTCCTGTGAAGGTTTGAACGCCTAAAAAGCTTGATTGTTCTGCTGGCTGAGTTCTTTTTATACGAGCATAAGCACTCCCTTTGTAGGGCTGATTTGATTTATTTTCAATTTCATATCGGATTTTTATTGCATAAGCTTCCTGATTAAAAATAAATATTTTTTTAACCGTTAGGCCTTGTTCGTTTTTCCAAACCAAGGGAACCTCAAGCGTTTTGCTACCTGATTCTAATACATAGTTGCTAGCTGCACTTTCATACAAAGATCGACCTTTTTCACGACTATCTGGGCCGAAATTAGATACAAAACCTGTTTGAAAAAAATACTCTCGATCAATATCCGAATTATTCTTTAAGCCTTTTTTACTTAAAAAAACAAAGCCCTGATCTGGTTTTTGTTTGGATTGCGGATATTTTAGTAAAATAGCCTCTACAATATCGCCACCCAACTTGTCTATTTTAATCAAAAAATTATCTGTTTTAACTTGAACAAGACGCCTTGGATCAATTAATTCTTGAACCTCTTGCTGAGCGGTGCTGGGTGTTTGATCGGCTTTATTTGGAGCCTCTGGTGCCAAATGAGGAACATCCGAAGCGCCTACAGCGATATTCTGAGGAGGTAGATCAACTGAGTCCGAATTGGGCTGCTGTTTACTTGAAAGTTGAAGGTTATTTGGAGTGGGGGCATGCGTTTTTTGCCACTCAAAATACAAGGTAGAACTTACCCAACAAAAAGCGATCAGTAGGAACCAGCGAATATTTTTTTGTCTTAAGAACATTTTTTAGATCTCAATTTCTTTAGTTTATTGTTTAATTCTATTTAATTCTATGGCCTTGATTTGACAAGAATTTGATAAAAAAGGATGATGGCCTGCTTTTCCCCAAGGAACGCAAGAGAATAGCCTGACCGCAATTAAACGCAAGGCCCCTGCCAAGGGCTGGGTTTCATCTTTTAAAACCTCTAGTGCATATTCGGAGCAGGAAGGATAAAAGCGACAATGCCCCCCCATAACAAGGCCTAAACTACCTTGATAGGCATAAACAATAAATTGGAAAATTTTTTTCTGAAAGGTCATTGCTTTTATTTTTTTACACAGCTTTTTGAGGTTGTGCACAGTTTTATCCACAGTTCATCCATTTTATCCTGAATCAAATGCCTTTCTTTTTTTAAAGCGGCTGGGCTTAAACCAGCTTTGAAGATCGCGACCAAGTCAAACCCCAAAACAGCAGCCTTATGGGCTCGAAAGCTTTCTCTCACCAGTCTTCGAATCCAAGTTCTTTGAGTAGAAAGACGAACTTTTTTTTTTGCAACCAAGATAGCCAACCTGGGTATTGCCAACTGATTGGGCTTTGCAATCAACACAAAAAACGGGGTCCTACAACAAAGCGTTTGTTCGTCAAACACTCTTTGTACTGCTGCGGGATCAGAAAGCCGCATGGATTTGGGCAAGGTCTTATCCATTGATTTTTCTGTAAAATCCAAAGAAGTTGACGGGCTTAAGCTTAAACACTCAGTCTTTTTCTACCTTTTTGGCGACGGTTTTTTAGAACCAAGCGCCCACCCTTGGTTCTGCTTCGAACTAAGAAACCATGTGTTCTTTTTCTTTTGATTTTGCTCGGTTGATAGGTTCTTTTCATAAAATTCATCCAAAAATATTTTTTAAAAACAATGCTTAGAATGGCCAATATAAATCTTTTTTAGCCAAAAGTAAATATCGATTGGAGGGAATAGATTTCCCGAGAACTTTGGTGCTACCATAAAGCGAACAGGGGGAAACCAAGCCTTCAGTAATAAATATTATTAATATATATATAATTCTATATAGTAATAGTAATAAAGGGCAGCATTTTCTGTGGATAACCAGACATTTAGATATAAAAAACAAACAATTAAGCTGTGCATAAACTTGTGTATAAACCATGTATAAGTCTGTGGATAAAATGTGGATAAGATCAACGGGGTCGAGCCTGTGGATAAAACGACTGCTTATCCACAGGATATCCACAGGATATCCACAGCTTATGCACAGGTTGCTGTGGATAACTTTTTGAGGGGATAAAAACACCTATGGAACAGCCTCTGTGGCCGCTTTGCCTCCAAAAACTGAGTGAAGAACTACCAGGGCACCTGATTGCTCAGTGGTTGAGCCCCATTCAGGCTGAGGAAACCCAAGATGGTTTGATTTTGTTTGCGCCAAATGATTATGTTTTAGACAAGGTCGAGAAGTTCTTTTTAGATCAAATTAAAAATTTGGTCTTTGAATTAACCAAAAATTCAGGGGCTAGAGTTACCCTGTTGAAGGGTAGTCGAAACCAAGTTTTTGCTGTGAGGGAAGGTCATGAGTTACCAGTGGACCCTGATCAATCTGATCACACTGAAACTGAGAGGGATGTTTTTCAGGATGGGGTAGGTTGTTCAGGCCAACCCAAGCATGAGCTGGATTCATTGGGGAAAACGGAAGCCGAGCTTTTTTATCCCAGCAAAGCAAGCCCCTTGAATCCTATGTATGTGTTTGAGACTTTTGTAGAGGGTACCTCTAATCAGCTGGCCAAAGCCGCAACCCTCCAGGTGGCAAACAATCCTGGGGTATCTTATAATCCACTCTTTCTTTATGGTCAGGCAGGCTTAGGAAAAACCCATTTGATGCAGGCTGTTGGTAACCTTGTGCTTTCCAAAAATCCTAATTTAGACGTGGTTTATTTATCTGCCGAACGTTTTGTGGGTGATATGATTAAAGCGCTGCAAAATAATTCTATTAATGATTTTAAGCAAAGGTACCGTTCAGTTGATGTTTTGTTGATAGATGATATTCAATTTTTTGCTGGAAAAGAGCGTTCTCAAGAAGAATTTTTTCATACTTTTAATGCGCTTTTGGAAAGTCAGCAGCAAATCATTATAACATCGGATCGTTTGCCCAAAGAATTAAATGGTATTGAAGAGCGATTAAAGTCTAGGTTTGGCATGGGGCTGACGGTTGCTGTGCAACCACCAGAACTGGAAACAAGAGTTGCAATTTTAATGAAAAAGGCAGCCGCCCATGGGGTGTATTTGCCGGATGAAGTGGCATTTTTTATGGCAAAAAGAATTCGGTCGAATGTTAGAGAGTTAGAGGGGGCCTTAAGGCGTGTCATTGCAAATGCGGAATTTACTGGTGCCAACATCACAATGGAATTTACTCAGGAAGCACTAAAAGATCTTTTGATTTCACAAGAAAAATTGGTTTCCATGGACAATATTATGAGAACAGTGGCCGATTATTTTAAGGTAAAAATATCGGATTTGTTGTCCCAAAAAAGAAATCGAATATTTGCAAGACCAAGGCAGGTGGCCATGGCTTTGTGTAAAGATCTTACAAGCCACAGTTTGCCAGAGATTGGTGCAGCGTTTGGTGGCAGAGATCACACAACCGTATTGCATGCTTGCAGGTTAGTGAGGGAAATGTGTAATACAGGCACAGAATTGAGTCAGGATTTTTCAAACTTAATGAAAATTTTAGCGAGTTAATATATGCAATTTTCTATAGAGCAAAGTAATTTATTAAAATTATTAAAAACAGTTTCAGGGGTTATTGAAAGAAAAAATTTACAACAACCAATTTTAGCAAATGTTTTAGTTACATTGGAAGGAAAGAAAATAAAGCTTTTAGCGAGCGATCAAGAAATTCAAATTCAAGTAAAGGGAGAAGTTTTAAAAAGCCAAGAGGATGGGAGAATCGCTATTCCGTTTAGGAAATTATCTGATTGGTCTAAATCATTGCCAGACTCTTCTGTGGTTCAGTTTAAAACCACAGAAGATAAGGTCGAGGTTAGTGCTAATAAAACTAAAATAAAGTTATCCTGCCTACCTGCGATATCTTTTCCTTCTTTTCCTAAGATAGAAGAAAATGTTTGTTTTAGTATTGATTCCAAGATACTTAAAAATTTAATGCAGAAAACATTTTTCGCAATGGCTGAACAAGATGTTCGTTATTACTTAAATTCTATGCTTTTAGAATTAAAACCAGATGGCATTACAGTGGTTGCCAGCGATGGGCATCGTTTGGTGATCAATGCCCAAGAGTTGAATTTATTAGAAGTAAAAGATCCTGTTAGGGCTATTATTCCTAGAAAATCTGTACAAGAAATCAATCGAATATTGGAAGATAAAGATGGAGAAGTGGTTCTGTATTTATCATCAACACAAATGAATATTTATTATGCGGAAGGCAGTATGTCTATGGTTTTATTCGAAGGAAAATACCCGGATTATACTCGGCTGATTCCTAAAAATTTAAATTATACAATGACTGTGGATAAAGATGCTTTAAAAGAGGCGTTACTTCGAGCACAGGCACTTTTAGGTTCAAAAAACAAGGGGGTTTTGTTTCAATTGTCTCCAAACAGGCTGGTTATCTCTTCTGTTTCAGACAATGATTTGGGTGAAGAAGAATTAGATGAGGTGGATTATTCTGGCGATAAAATAGAAATTGGTTTTAATGCCAAGTACTTGTTAGATTATATTCATGTGATAACAGATACGCATTTGAAGTTTTTCTTTTCTTCAGCAACAACCTCTTCTTTGATCAATACAAACCAAGATAAGAATTCCAATTATGTGTTAATGCCTGTTCAAATCTAATGTTCTGGATTAAATCTATAGAGCTAGAGAATTTTCGATTGTTTTCTAATAAAAAAATAGATTTAGATTTTTGCTTAACTCATCTTATCGGTGAAAATGGCTCTGGAAAAAGTTCGATTTTAGAGGCCATTTATGTGTTGGCGCATCAGCGTTCATTTAGAACCGGTAAATCACTAGATAAATTAATAAAAAATAAAGAAGACTTTTTTAAAATAAAGATTTTAATTGAGAAAAATAAAAACGAATACTTACTTGAATGCGTAAAAAAAAACAAAAATAGTGTGAGTTGGTTTTTGAATAAAAACAGGGTTCATTTTAGAGAAATAATAGATCTTTTTTCTGTGAGTTTGTTTCATATAGGAACGATGGATTTTTTTAATTCGACTCAGGAAAGAAGACGGTTTTTAGATTTTATGGCCTGTAAAACTCATCCGGGCTTTTTAGATTTCTGGAGCAGAGAACAAAAAATATTGCAACAAAGAAATGCTCTTTTGGGTTTAGAAAAATCAAAAAAAAACTCCTGTTTTCAATCCCAAATATTAGTTTTTGATTTTCAGTTAATAGAAATATCTGAAAAAACGAACCGCATCAGAAAGGAGGTATTTTTAGGATGGTTAGAATTCTTAAAAAAAGAACAAGGTATTCAGAGGTATTTCGATCAAGGATTGGAAGTAGAGTTTTTTCAAGGCTGGAGCTCAGATTTAGAATTGGAGGAGGTTTTGAAGAAGAGTTTAAGAAAGGATTTGGTTCTGGGATATACGAGGTATGGGCCACACCGTTTTGACATTCGATTGAGCTTGGATGAGAAGCCCCCTTCAGACTTTTGTTCAAGAGGTGAACTAAAGATGTTGTTGCTGGATGTGTTTTTTTCTAGAATTTGTTTTTTATCCTCATCAAACCAAGATTCCATCTGTTTATTAGACGATTTAGTTTCAGAATTAGACATGAATAATACATCAAAAATAATAGAAAGAATTCAAAAGCAGGTAAAATCTCAGGTGATATTAACAACACCTCTTAACATCAATTGTTTTTCCGAAAAACAAAAAAAAGATGTTTTTCTCTGAAATTATTCTTCAATTGTTAAGTATTTATTTAAAATTTCTTGCCACTGAGGTTTATTTTTTAATTCACTTAATTTTTTATTGAATATTTTTAAAAAATCATCCCGAAAATAAAAAGTTTTTGAATTTTGTTTTGTTATTGCCAAATGTCCACTTTCAAAAGCGGCAGTACAGGTGTATTTTAAATTTTTAAAAACATTTTTTATGTGTGGTTTTTTTGAATTTAATGCATCTATAATCGCTAATTTATCATTGATGTGACAGTTGGCTTCTTTGTCTAAGGCAAGCAAATTATCTTCTATTGTTTTGTACTCTTTTATTTTTATTTGTCCGGATTCAATCAGTACCTTGGCTTTGGGATTGTTATAGGGGGTCAGGAACCCCAATTGATTGCTGATAACAAGACCTTTGTAGTCTTCGGGCCAATCTTTAAGGTTTTTGTGAGAATCGAGAGTTGTTTGGGAGCAATACAGAACGATTTCCTCTTGGAACAATGGTAAACTATAGGCATAAATAAAAGGTCTTTCCTTGGGGCGATAATATGGTGGGTATAGGGCAAAAATGCTGCCTTCTTCAAGCTGCTTTAGACCGCGTTTCCAGGGAAGTGGCTCAATTTTAATATCAAAATCTGACATCTCGTTTGCGATGGCTTGAATAATTTCGGTATATAACCCTTGCATGCGACCATCTTGATAAAATGAATAAGGAGGGTAATTGGCATCCCCATAAATACTCAGAGCTATTTTCTCTTGAGCTTGGCTTGGGTTTTGTATCAAGAATAAAGTACTGATTATAAAAAAGAAAATAAATTTTTTTAACATAAAGAGATCCTTGGTGTATAGTTTTAATTCTAAAGTTATTATTGGAAATTGCAATTTTTCTGAGCCTTTATTACAAGATTTTTACCTAATAAGCGAGAAGCCCCAAGATGATCCAAAAAATAGCTGATAGGAAAAACAATCCGATCATAAAAAAGAAGCATGTTTTCCGAAAGAGAGCCATTTTTTGAACCGATTAACTTGAAGGCTAACGTTGCAAAAAAACCAAGAAAATCAGAATAAAAAATAGAATTTATTTTGAAACCAGCAGCTTCAAAAACTGTTTTCAAAGAACCTTTCGTGTATCGGCGCACATGTCCCACTTTGCGATCCATGCTAGAAAAAAGAACTGGAAAAGCAGGGACATAAAAAGAAATTCTTGCACCGGGTTTCATTTTTGAATAGATCGTTTTTAAGACGCCTAAATCATCAGGAACATGTTCAAGAACATTGTTTGAAAACACGAAGGATAAAGAATGAGGTTGAATATTATCCAAGGAGCCGACGGTGTTCAAGCCGCGTTCTTTTAAAATAATTTGTTGTTTGGGATCAATTTCAAGACAAATCACTTGTTCTTTTGGAAAGTTTAAGGCCAGGGTACCTATTCCTGCCCCAAAGTCCAAAATTTTGTCATGCTGTTCTAGTTTGGGGAGATGTGATTTTATATGGCCTAAAATATAGGCATTGTAGAGGCTCATTTTTTCCATGAGCATGAGTTCGTGTTTGCCGGTGTATAAAAACGCTTCGTCCATAAAACCTCCATGAAGGCAAAAAGAAAGGGGCACAT
>JBJSZW010000069.1:0-15492 GCA_046090565.1 Gammaproteobacteria bacterium | reverse complement strand
TGAAAATTTAGTATTAAATAATAGAAGAAAAATATGGGAAATTTTAGAGATAAAATCCGATGAAATTATTTGGGATAATCCATTTTTCCAGAAAAAAACCTCAAAAACAAAAGGATGTCAAATTGATTATATGGTCCAGGTCAAATCTAAAAATTTATACATTTGTGAGATCAAGTTTTTAACCAAAAAAATCAACAAAGATATCATATCAGAAGTTAATGAAAAAATTCATAGATTAAAAAGACCTAAAGGCTATTCGTGTCGGCCCATATTAATTCATGTTAACGGTGTGCATGAATCAGTGCTCGAGGAAGACTATTTTTCTAAAATAATCGATTTGGGACAATTATTATTTTAGAGCTGGAAAGCTATGATATAGCCCGTCCCACAAAATATGGGATAGGCCCTTGCTATTTTAATCCTAATTAATAGGAACTTAATGACTGGATAGATGTCCCGAATTTTATGGGACAGGCTATATGTCTGAGGCGTTTTATTGTGGGATACACTTTTTATTTTGGTCGAAAACCGCGTGATTCTTTCGATTCGTTTGAAACGTTCAGTTTGTTTAATTTTGAAATTGAATTAATCGTTGAACGTCTTTAATGATATCTTCAGATGGCTGTTTAGCATTGCTTTTAATTTCCTCAATCTCCTTTTTCATCGCAGCCTTAACTTTTTCCATAACAGCAGAAATTTCTGGCATAATTTCTTTTAAAACGATCGCTTCTTGTTCTGGAGGTAATTTTTTTGTGGATTCTAAAATTTTGTCTAAGATATCCAGAATTTTAACATAATCCACTTATTTATATATAGTTCTAGTGTGGTTTATAAACCAAGAGTTTTTGGTAAAAAGTTCATAGTCTTGCTGGGTCTTGTTGGCCAATATTTCTTCAAGAGGCTTCGAGCGCCGTTTGTAATCCCAGCAAAAATCATGTAATATTGCCCTAAGTTCTCACATTCTTAAAAACCTGGAAATCTCGAAAAAATGGTTGATTCTATTGTTAAAAATTTCTTAGATTCTAGCTATACGGCTGGTTTTGTAACGGATGTAGACATGGATAGCCTAGACCCAGGTTTAAATGAAGATGTGATTGGTTATATTTCAAAAAAGAAACAAGAACCGGAGTTTATGCTGGCCAGAAGGCTAAAAGCCTTTACTCATTGGCAGAAAATGACGGAACCTAAATGGGCGCATGTGCATTACCCGCCTATTAATTACCAAGACATCGTGTATTATGCGGCCCCTAAAAGCACAGCCAATCAACCCAAAAGCTTGGATGAAGTGGATCCAGAGTTACTTAAAACCTATGAAAAATTAGGGGTCCCGCTTCAAGAAAGGGCCTTGTTGGCGGGAGTTGCCGTGGATGCGGTGTTTGATAGTGTTTCTGTGGCCACAACTTTCAAAGAAAAACTAGCCTCTGAAGGGATTATTTTTTGCTCTATGTCGGAAGCTGTTCAAAAACACCCTGAGTTAGTCGAGCAATACTTTGGCTTGGTTGTGCCCTATAGGGATAATTTTTTTGCTTGTCTGAATACGGCTGTGTTCACAGACGGATCTTTTTGCTATATCCCCAAGGGAACGCGCTGCCCCATGGAATTGTCCACCTATTTTAGGATCAATGCCCGTGCCACGGGCCAGTTTGAAAGAACCTTGATTGTTGCAGAGCCTGGATCCTATGTGAGCTACTTAGAGGGCTGTACAGCACCCATGCGAGACGAAAACCAATTGCATGCTGCTGTTGTTGAATTAGTAGCCTTGGAAAATGCGGAGATCAAATATTCTACTGTTCAAAATTGGTACCCGGGGGACAAAGAAGGCAAGGGCGGTATTTATAACTTTGTAACCAAAAGGGGCTTGTGTAAGAGCAATGCAAAAATTTCTTGGACCCAGGTAGAAACGGGTGCGGCCATTACTTGGAAATACCCCAGCGTTGTTTTAGAAGGTGATAATAGCACGGGCTCTTTTTATTCTATCGCCTTAAGCAATCACTTTCAACAGGCAGATACCGGCACAAAAATGATTCATTTGGGTAAAAATACCAAAAGTACTATTATTGCTAAAGGCATTGCTGCAGGGCGGGGTCAAAATGCCTATCGTGGCTTGGTTCAAGTGGCAGAAAGGGCCTCTGGCGCCCAAAATTATACTCAGTGTGATTCTTTAATTTTTGGTTCCGAGGCTGGAGCTCATACTTTTCCAAGCATTGAAGTTAGAAACAATACGGCCAAGGTAGAACACGAAGCGACGACCAGTAAAGTCAGTGAAGATCAGATTTTCTATTGCAAGCAAAGAGGCTTAGATGAAAAAGAAGCGATTAATCTGATTGTAAATGGCTTTTGTAAAGAAGTTTTTAGAGAATTACCCATGGAATTTGCAGTAGAGGCTCAGAAATTACTTGAAATCAGTTTAGAAGGAGCAATAGGCTAATCCACTATGTTAAAATTAGAAAACCTTTGTGTGAGTGTTGATAATACTCCTATTTTAAAAAACTTAAACCTAATTGCCAGTCCAGGCACAGTGCACGTCATCATGGGGCCTAATGGTTCTGGAAAAACGACTTTGGCGAGTGTTTTGGCGGGGCATGATGCCTATGAAATTACTCAAGGTAAAATCATTTTTAATCAAGAAGAGGTTGGGGCTTTAAGCCCTGAGGAACGGGCCTGGCGAGGTTTATTTTTAAGCTTTCAGCAACCGGTAGCGATTCCTGGGATTAGCAATATTCAGTTTTTGAAATCCTCATTGAATGCCATTCGGGTAAAACAAGGCTTAAAGCCTTTCGATGCCATGGACTTATTAAAACAAGTCAAGCAAGAAATGCAGGGCTTAGAAATGGACGAGGATTTATTATACCGTGCTGTTAATGATGGTTTTTCAGGGGGCGAAAAAAAACGCAATGAAATCTTACAAATGTTGCTTTTAAGCCCTAAACTTTGCATATTGGATGAAACCGATTCAGGCTTAGACATCGATGCCCTAAGATTAGTGGCTCAGGGCATTAATAAAATGCGTAAGCCAGACACGACTATCATTTTAATTACCCATTATCAGCGTTTACTGGATTACGTGGTACCCGATTTTATTCATATTCTGATGGACGGTGAAATCAAACATACGGGAGATAAACATCTGGCGCTTACCCTCGAAGAGAAGGGCTATGCCTGGGTGAAAGATCATGTTGAATGAAGTATTGAATAAAACCATAAATTCTTGGCCAAATCCAAAAACCCCAGGCTGGAAACATTCGGATTTAAGACGGAGCCATTTAAAACATTGGGTTCAGGGTTTAGGGTTCTCAAATTCGAGCTCTCAGGTTGGTGCTCAGCCTGGATTCTCAGCATCCAATGCGATACTGAATATTCCCATCCTCGATCAATTAAAGGGCGGCGGCTTTGTTTTTATCAATGGGCATACGACAACCAGAAACAGTCCGGCGATACAGACTTTGAATTTACCTTTAAATTTTGCAAACGCTGCTGAACATTGCTTTGCAGAGGCCTTGGATTTTATCTGGGAGCACTCGAATGCCAGGGCATATAAAATCCAGTTTGATAAGTCTTTTCATAGGCGTGATGTTTTTGTGCTTCATTATTTAGAAGAGCCTAGTCTAAGACCTACTTACTTAGACATCCAGGTCATGGAAGGCATAGAACTTCGGCTAACAGAGATTTATTTGGCAAGACCTGGGCTAGGTTTTAATTACCCAAAGACTCAAATTCATTTAGCAAAAAAAGCAAAATTAGAGTATCTGTGTCATGTTCAAAATGCAGCAATCAATAATAGTAATGATTGCTCTGATTGGTCCCATTGCTTACAAACCCAAATTTATGTCAACACTCAGGCTGAATGCCATGTTTTTTTATATCCACAAGCTACGAATTTTTATCGCCATGAGCTAGCAATACATCTCATGGGAGAAGGCGCAGAATCCAGATTTAAAAATTTAAATCTCTCAACGCCTGGTCAGCATTTGGATTTGATTTTGAATATTCACCACCAAGCGGCGAATACCAAGAGCCATACGCTCAGTCGTTCTTTGGTGGGGGCCGGAGCTCAGGCCAGTTTTGATGGTAAAATAAAAGTGTATGAGGGGGCTCAAAATACAGATGCCAGTTTGAGTTCTAAGTTCTTGCTTTTGGATCCAAGCGCTAAAGGCAATAATTCACCACAATTTGAAATTTACCATGATCAAGTCAAATGCTACCATGGAGCAACGATTGGATTTTTAGAAGAAGAAGCCTTGTTTTATTTAAGAAGTCGTGGCATTCCACTTTTAGAAGCCAAGAAAATGTTAGCTCAAAGTTTTTCAGCACCAGCTATTTTAGAGGATAAAATCAGCAATTCGGCTCTGATTCGAAATTTTATAGAAGATCAATTAAGTGAAATTTATGAAAGCTGATTGGCTTGATTTATTTCCTATTTTAAAAACAAAAATCAATGGTAAGCGCTTGGCTTATTTAGACAATGCTTCTACCACCCAAAAGCCAAAAATTGTGTTGGATGCTTTGGCAGAATACTATGGCCACTATAATTCTAATATTCACAGAGGCGTACACAGCCTAAGTATGCAGGCCACGGAAAGTTACGAGGCCGCACGCAAAACCGTGGCGGATTTTATTGGGGCCCCCAGTGAAAAAAACTGTATTTTCACCAAGGGTACAACAGAAGGCTTGAATTTATTGACCCATAGTTTTGGAGCAGCTTTTTTAGAGCCAGGTGACAATATTATTATTTCTAGCATGGAACACCATGCCAATATTGTACCCTGGCAAATTCTTTGCGAGCAAAAGCAGTTAGAGTTAAGAGTCATTCCCCTGGTAAAGGATAAAATTTCAGAAGGCATTGCCGAGCTTGATCTCAAAGCCCTAGAAACCCTGATCGATGCGAAAACCAAGCTCTTAAGTATTACTTATGTTTCTAATGCCCTGGGCGTCATCAATCCCATTGAAAAAATCATAGGTCTAGCCAAAAAACGCAGCATACCCGTCTGTGTGGATGCAGCGCAGGCTGTGGCCCATTTGCCAATTGATGTACAGGCCTTGGATTGTGATTTTCTCGTATTTTCAGGCCATAAACTTTATGGGCCAACGGGGATAGGCGTTTTGTATGCCAAAGAAAAATGGCTAGAGGCCATGCCGCCTTATCAGTCTGGGGGCGATATGATTTTACAGGTGAGCTTTGAAAAAACAGTTTACAATCAGATACCTTATAAATTTGAAGCAGGAACGCCACCTATTTCGGCGGCCATAGGTCTTGGGGTCGCTATTCATTTCTTATTAGAAGAACTTGGCCCCGCCCAATCTTGGTCTAATATAATAGAGCATGAAAAAATACTGAATCAGTCCCTAGAAGAGGGTTTGGGGGCTTATCCGGATATAAAAATCCTAAATTCCCACAAGGTCTGTAAAAAAATAGGTGTAACTTCTTTTGTTTTAGATGGCATCCATCCTCACGACATTGGGAGCATTCTAGATCGGTCTGGAGTAGCCATTCGAACGGGGCATCATTGTACCATGCCACTGTTAAAGGTCATGGGAATTTCTGCAACAGCAAGAGCATCACTTGGGGTTTATAATACCGAAGCAGATGTAGAACAATTTTTAAATGCCATGTTGGTGGTTAGGAGATTTTTTAAAAAATGTCCTTAGAAGATTTGTACCAAGATTTGATTTTAGATCACGGCACCAAACCCAGGAATTTTGTGGATCTGCCGGTATATACTCACCACGCAGAAGGGTTTAATCCCCTGTGCGGTGATAAAGTAGAGTTAAAATTGGTCGTGAATACCCAAGATCAGACCATTGAAGCAGCTTGTTTTCAAGGCAGCGGTTGCGCCATTGCAGTAGCCTCAGGTTCTTTGATGACGGAATACTTAAAAGGCAAAAGTTTAAAAGAGGCTCAAATTTTCTTTGAATCTTTTCAGGCTTGGCTGTTGGGGCAAGCCGATCAAAAAGAAGCAGATAAGTTCGGTAAGCTGGAAGCACTTGCGGGGGTGAAGCAGTTTCCTGCTCGGGTGAAATGCGCTACTTTGGCTTGGCATGCTTTTTTACAGGCTATAAAATGATGAATCTAGACAATTTAGACGAGACAGAGCCCAGCCTAGAAGAACAAATCATTACGGTACTCAAAGGCATTTACGATCCGGAAATGCCAGTGAATATCTATGATTTGGGTTTGATTTATAATATCACAGTGGATCAGGCAAACAATGCAGTGGTAGACATGACATTAACCAGCCCAGCCTGTCCCGTTGCCCAAACCTTTCCACAAACGGTACAAGAACAAATTTTAAATATTCCTGCCGTGAAATTTGCAACGGTGAATTTGGTTTGGGATCCGCCCTGGACGGCAGATAATTTGCCAACACATGTGAAATTAGAGTTGGGAATGATTTAGGGATTTAGGCCATGAAAAATATAGAAAGCGTAGCAAATAAACAAAACTGGACCAAAATTATACCATTATCAGAGTTGCCTCCCGGCGCTCAATTCGAACATTTTGCCCAATCTACAAATTTACTTTTAATCAATGAAAATGGCAAAATTCATGCCTTGGAAAACAACTGCCCACATCAACATTTGCCTTTGTATGGAGGAGAGGTTGAAAATGGTAGTATCATCTGCGCGTTTCATGGCGCCCAGTTTTGTTTAAAAACTGGGGCCGTACAGTGCGCTCCAGCTTATGAGGCTGTTAAAGTATTTTCTACCCGTCTTTCCGAAGAGGGCTGGGTTGAAGTTAATCTTTGATTTAAATCGTTTAAAATTTCTTGAGCAGCTTTTATAGAGCCCTCAGAGAATTTATAAAAATAGCTGGATGATTTTTCTTTCGATAACCCAGACACTGCGTTTTGTGCTTCTGTAATTAAAACTTCAAAATAATCCTTAAGGCCTTCAGGCAGTGATCCCAGATTTAAAAAAGAAATAAGGATCTGTTTAGATTTAGAAATTTCTTCGGGATTTTTAAGACTTTCTTTAAAAATCTCTAAAATGCTTTTTTCTAAAGAAGTATTTGTCAGTAAATCTGGATTTGCATTCAAATAAGCAAAGCAAGTTTCAGAAATATCTGAGATTTTTAGATTTTCAACAATAATTTTGGCCAATTCTGGTTTTCCAAAAATAGAAGCCACCTCTTCATTACCAAGTATGCTGTCTAATTCTGCTTTTAACAAAGGCTGCTGTACAGCAATGTATCTTAGGACCTCTAAAAAGTCAGCCCTATGGTTGGCAATTTCATTGCTTTGTTTTAAAGTGTAGGCCAGTAAATTTCCAAAGCTTTCCTGCCAGGGTTTGGTGTTTAGATCAGGGCCAGAGAGCCAGTTGTTTTTCATGGCACCAAACATTAGAACCCTTAGCAAAGAAACAGGTTCTGCAATCGAAATAGCAGCAGCTTTATCAGAGCTCATATTACTTTCATTGATCCAAACCAAGAATAACTTTGCCAAAGCATATTGCTTGCTACGAATAAATTTTGCAAGCTCGGCTGTAATTATTTGATGCAGGGTCTCTTTGCCTACGCATTCCACCACACTGGGATTTGAAAGCAAATCACTCAGTGCATTGAAACGCCGTTGCTCTAGATTTTCATTGAATATTTGTAGCAAGAGATCGCGCTCTGTGCTCGGTAGGGCTGTTTTGCCATCTTTACCAGATGCGCTATCTTTATGATCTCTGTTTTTGAATAATTTTTCTTCAAGATAAGTCAACAATTCAACACCTTCTTTACGGCTAGAAGAAACAATACCTGTAATATCGTAGCCGAAAACGCTAAAATTATTTAAAGTCAAATACAGCCTGGCATAATTTCGAATGCTTGAATTTGATTTGAGCAAATACAGCGCGTCTTTGTAAAAACCGGTCTGAACAAAATTTAAAGCGCTTTCTTCCAAAGATTGACAGGGTTCTTTAGGTAGTGAGCTTAAATCTGCGCCATTCTTGATTAAAACCTGTATGAGCTGTTCTTTTTTGGCTTGAGAATTGCTTTGAACGGCCAATAAAAGCAAGTGGTTTAATTCACTCACTGGCAGGCTTCCTTTTTGTTTGAGAATAGGAATCAAAGATTCTACTAGGCCTGAATAATCGTTCGATGCAGTTGTCATTTTATAAAGATAAAATTTTAAATCTTCAACAGAGTATTTTTTAAGGTGTAAATCTAAGCCATACTTTTGAGTGAGCATTTCAGCATAGCCAAAGTCTTCTTGTTTTAGGCTCTCAAGCAACAATGCCTCTAAACGTGCATCATTAGGATCTACGAGCTTAAAGCGCTGGGCTAATTCAATGAGGATTTTTAAATCGGGGTTTGTTAGGCTATTGGGGTTCTCTATGGCTTGAACAAAGCGATCCAGGGCAGCATTGAGCTGCTCTTGAATCAAGGGGCTGAACAAAGCAATATTATTTTCTGAAGGGCTTAAAGCAGAAAAACCAGATAAATTCGCGCCCTGCTTGATTAAAAGCTGAACAATAGCCAGTCTGGTTTTGGGTTCTAAATGCTCGTTCAAACAAGCGGCATGCAGAGGGCTATGCCCTTGTGGATTTTGGGCATTGATATCAACCCCAGCTTGTATTAAAAATTCACAAGCTCTAAGATTACCCACGTAGGCAGCCGTGATTAAGGGAGTCGCCAAACAAGAACCGGCTCGGGCCTCTAGTTTTAAGAATAAGCCTCCTGTATTGAGGTGGTATTTCATAAATTCAGCGAGGATGCCCTGTGCATTAAAAGCAATGGCCAAATGCAAGGCAGTGATTCCAAAAGATTGCAAATTAGGATCTGCCAGCCCAGAATGCAGAAGGGCCCGAACAACCGATTTGTTTTGAGCCAAAGTAGCGAGCATTAGGGGAGTAACCTCCAAGGATCTGATGTCGCCAAAGTTCAGATGAGCTGCATGTTGCTTGGACAGTTTTAAAATGCTTTCGGTTTTCATGGACCAAGTAGAATTTAAAAGATCTCTTTGATGGCTGGAAATTTCATAATTTCGTTCCTGAAGAGTCAAAAGATAATCCAGATAGGGATTTTGAGTTTCCTGTTTAGGGGTATAGCCTTTTTTAAATTTAGGATCAAAGCACAGTAAAATCAGCTCGGCTTCTATATCAGTGCGTGCTTCTACGTCTTCATAGGCCAATGTTGCATTAAACCAGGCCCGTGCTTTGTTCGATAAATGACTGCTGATTTTGTTAATGAACCCTAAATTGAGGGCTTTTTCAAGTCTTTGAAAGCTTGGGTTGGCTTTGATGCGTTCTATTTGTTGAGATCGAATGTCCGAAATGTCCGAATGGTATGGTGCTAGATTTTGGTTGGATGGTAAACAAGACAAAAGCTTGAGGGCTTCCTGGGTGATATCAATCACATTTTTTTCAGCAGTTTCTTCAGGAATCGTTTTAAGATTCAAAAATCCGGGGCCCTGTTCGTTTCTGGCATCAGCGCTGCTATTGATGGCGAGGGTTTCTAGCTTATAACGCAGCAGGGCTTCAATACGGCCGTACAGGTATTTAATATAAAATTCCTGTGGGGTTAAATCAGCTAATTTTTTAAAATCCTCGCCTTGTTCTTGTAAACTTAGGCGCAAGACCTGCTTGAGTGGCACTTGTGCGCCCAACTTAGTTGCCACTTGATGTTTACTTTCGTGTTGTAAACAAAAAATATAGGTTTGCATGCTTTTCTGAAGTATTTTTTTACTTAAGGGGTTGTTGAGTTTTTTTAACTGCGGTTCTAAATGTTTCAGTAGCTCTTTTGAATCTAGAGCTGGGTTTTTATGATAGGCTATTGAAATAAGAGAACTGTAATTATTGAGTGCAATGAAATGTTGACAGAGGCTAAAAACAAGACTGATATGATTGATTTTGGAGGGCTTTAAGAGCTCCAAGCATTCATCCAAAACGCAAATTCCAAACATGCCAGCTTGAGTGCCATGTTCTATTAAAAATCTATGAAAAAAAGATTCCACGGCCTGAGTTAGGTTTATGGGCTGATTTTCCAAGAGCAATTGAAGGTCTTGGGCTAAACTTGGGTCCTGTATTTGAGCTTGGGAATTTGATCTGGATTGAAGTGCTGATTTTTGAATGGCTTCTTTAACATCGCGGCTGCTTGCGCTCATGTGGCTTTCCCCTAAAAATATTCGTGTATATTCAGCATAATACAAATCAAATACTCTTCCAAGGGCGGCTTTAAGAGATAAAAGCTTGCAAAATGGCATCGGTTTCGCCATAATGAGTCTCAAAGTGGCGGAATCGATGCCATTTTGAATAAAAAAACCAAAAATGACAAATGGAAAAACATATGAATATGATTGAACGCCTGTTTAGGCCACCTGAAAAACAATCTTTTTTCTTATTTGGCCCCAGAGGTACTGGTAAATCCACTTTTATTCGAGAGTATTACCAAAATGCACTTTATTTAGATTTTCTATTACCGAAAGTTGAACGTGATTACCGTAATCATCCAGAATTATTGATTGAGGTTGTAGACGCGCACATGCTGAAAGAGGGCATGGAATTTTTAAGGGTTATTATAGATGAAGTGCAAAAAGTACCATCTATTTTGAGTGTTGTACATGCTATTTTGGAAGATCCGCGTTTTAAAGATCGAATTCAGTTTATTTTGACAGGCTCAAATGCTAGAAAACTAAAAAGAGTAGGGGTTGATTTATTGGGTGGTAGAGCTTGGCGCTGTACCTTGCATCCTTTTATGGCGGTTGAATTGGGTGCTGTATTTGATTTTAAGGCGGCTTTACAGGGTGGCTTATTGCCCTTACTACACAATAATAAAGACGATCGCAGTACAGGGCTTGAAGCCTATATTGATCTTTATTTGAAAGAAGAAATTCAAACAGAAGGTTTGGTTAGAAATTTAGATAATTTTTCTCGATTTTTACAGGCGGTTAGTTTTTCTCATGGCTCTGTTTGTAATATTAGTAATATGGCGAATGAATGTGGTGTTAAAAGAAAAACAACCGAAGGCTATTTGAGTATTTTAGAAGATTTATTATTGGCTTATAAAATTCCTGTGTTCAGTAAAAAAGCAAAGCGTGATTTGGTACAGCACAGCAAACTGTATTTATTTGATGTGGGTGTTTTTCGTAGCCTACGGCCGCACGGGCCCTTGGATCAGCCAGAAGAGATTGATGGAATGGCTTTAGAGGGCTTGGTGGCTCAACATTTAAGGGCTTGGGTTGAATACAGTAGCAAATCCTATGAATTGTATTATTGGCGCACCCGATCCCAGGTTGAGGTTGATTTTGTTCTGTATGGTCAAGATGTTTTTTGGGGGATAGAAGTAAAAAATACACAAAATCCTAATCCAAAAGATTTTCGTGGTTTAAAGACTTTTTTGGAAGATTATCCAATGGCAAAGGCAATTCTATTGCATAGGGGCAAGGAATTTTTTAGACGAGATCAAATTCTTTGTATGCCTTGCGAGGAGTTTTTAAAAACCCTGAAACCCGATGAAATATCTGCCTGGCTATAGGCCTAATTATATGACTCAAAAAAAAAGGCCCCAGAGAGAGGGGCCTTTTTTTTGGTACAGAAGTGCGTTTAAGTTTAAATAGCAGCTCCAGCGGTAGAAGTGGCTATTCTAGCAGCTGTTTCCTCATCTTCCATCCATTCGCTGGCTTCAAAAGCCATATTTTCGAGGCTTGCAATATCTTCTTCTTGCAAGATATTAAATAAAGCAACCAGTTGTTGTACTGTTTCGGCCAAAGGCGTGTTTTCTAAGCCACGACGATTGTGGTTTTCAGTGTTGAGGATATGCTCCAGTTGTGAAATATGGCCTTTGACTATTTTTAAGTAGGCAGGAATGTGTTTGGCAGCGGATTCCAGGTTGCTGTCTAAGCTTTGATTTTGTGCAGGGAAGCTGAGGAGTAATTGTTTAAGGTTGCTGACATTTGTATTTTCCCCATGGTGCAGTGCAATGGTTTTGCCGCTGAGTTGAGCCTGCTTTAAAACAAAGCCTTTTTGTTGCAAATCAGCTAAGATTGCTGTTTCATTGAGGCCTTGTTGGCGATATTCATGAACAATAGGAACAAGGAAAAGGGCAAATTGATTGATCCGAGCGATGTCTTGGATTTGTTCAATGCGCTCAATCAGTTTACGCATTTGTTCTTCATCCCAGCTGCTTCGTTTAATCGAAATAAAATTACGTTGATTAAAAACATCACAAATTTGTTGCAATGTAATTTCTGGGGTTGTGTTGCGTAATTCTTGAATAAGTGTTTGGTGTTCCACAGCCAACTCGTTCAAACGGACCCGATCCAAGACTTTTTGCAATTGGCTCAAGACCCAGCGACCGCCTTCAGGTGCTGTAAAACCTTCATCGTTCAGTGTTTTCACCATATGTCTTTGAGAAAAACCCTTGCGCTTATAATCGTTGATAATAGATTGAATCAGAAAGGCAAAGACAATGGCTGTGTCGATTTTCGGTTTATTGACTTTGCTGATGACTTGAGCGGCATTTGGGTTGCCAGATTTGGCGGAAGTCATTTTCAAGCCTTCTCGAATCAGTTTACCATGTTGTTTTCTTAAAATTTGGGCATGTTTGGATAAAATTTCTAAAATATTACGATCAACAAAAGGTTGATCGCAGCAAACAAAAGGGATGCCCGAATTCAGTAAGGTTTCAGAAAAGGATTCATTACCGATTAAGTTGCCTAACTCAGATACTAAGAGGCTGGCGCCGGTGGCACGACAAGAATCGAGGGCTTTGCTTAACTGTGGCCATTTTTGGGTTCTGCGATTTTCCGGTAAATCAATGAACGATTCTACAAGGGTACCCCCGTTTTGGGCCAGGTAGTCGTTGACGAGATTTTTTTGATAAGCCATGAGTCCATCATTTTCATTGGACAAAATACGACTCAAGTCAGGGCGCCTTTTTCCTTTGGTAGGTTGCGCAACGAAATAGCTAACAAATAAGTTGTTTTGAGACACGACTGGTTACCCCTTAAAAAATTGTTCATTGAAAATAAACCGCAAAATCGCATACGCATCAACGCGTTACAAAAAGTGCAGAGCCACAGACCCAGTGCTTGCGATTTTTCCATGTTTGCTCATATTACGTTATAACTCATAAAGTATACAAAGTCCAGAAATTAATACAAGAGTTGTGCTGTGTGTCAATTTGTGGTATAAGCAAGCTACTTGTATTTTATTGCTGAATTTTCAGAGCAATTGCAAGAAATCGCACACAGGCCGTCACGTCATGCGGGTGCCCGAACCAAACATATAATATATATGATAGTAGGTAAGGTTGCAAGGCGGGGCTTGTGGAGGTTCAACCCAAACTTTAGGAATTAAATTATTTATGATCCAGTTAAAAATTAAAGATATGTTTGAAGCCGGTGTGCATTTCGGCCACCTGACTCGCGTTTGGAACCCCAAAATGCAGGAATATATCCATGGGGCCCAAAATCAAATTCATATTATCAACCTAGATCACACGGTTCGTATGTTCGGCCAGGCACTAGATTTTATTCGTAAACTTTCTGCTCGAGGCGGTAAGCTCATGTTCGTTGGAACCAAGCCCGCAGCTCGAGATGTAATAGTAGCAGCTGCCAAACAAACCAATATGCCCTATGTGGATCACCGCTGGTTAGGTGGTATGCTGACCAATTATAAAACCATCAAACAATCCATTCGCCGTTTGAAAGAACTAGAAACCATGAAACAAACAGGCGTGATGGATCAACTCGTTAAAAAAGAAGCCCTAACCCTCCAAAGACAAACAGACAAATTAGAAAGAGCCCTAGGCGGCATCAAAGACATGTCAGGCTTGCCAGATGCGATTTTTGTGATCGATGTTGGCTTGGAAAATATCGCTGTAAAAGAAGCCAACCGTTTGGGTATTCCAGTGATTGGCGTGGTGGATACCAACCATGGCCCAGAAGGCATTGATTACGTGATTCCAGGCAATGACGATTCTATCCGTGCCATTAAATATTACGTGGAATGTGTGGTAGCTGCCTTGCAATTGGGTGCTTCGGAACAAAGAAACAACGTTTCTGCTAAATATCAACAGGAAGATTTTGTTGAAGAAGCCACTGAAGGAGCTGAAAATGACTAATATTTCTGCAAGCATGGTAAAAGAACTGCGTGAAAAGACCAACGTGGGTATGATGGAATGTAAAAAAGCTCTAGAAGCGGCTGGTGGGAACATTGAGCAAGCGATAGAAGCTTTGCGTAAGGCAGGTCAAGCCAAGGCAGTTAAAAAATCTGACCGTGTGGCGGCTGAGGGCTCTGTGGTTATAGCAACAAGTCCAGACGCCAAAAGAGCCGTGATTTTGGAAACCAATTGTGAAACTGATTTCGTAGGTCGCTCTGATGATTTCAGAGCTTTTGCCAAAGACGCAGCAGCATTGGCGCTTTCTAAAGAAATTAAAAGCTTGGAAGATTTAAGTAGTCTTGTAGATGCAGGACGTTTAGAGCTGATTGCAAAATTGGGCGAAAATATAAATCTAAGACGCATGGAATACTTAGAGGTTTCCGAAGGCATGATAGGTAGCTATCTGCATGGAGACACCAGTTCTAGTCGAATTGCAGCCTTGGTTTTGATCAATAGTACGGATGCCACGCTAGCCAAAGACTTAGCCATGCAGGTGGCAGCTATGAATCCTGAGTATCTGAATATGACGGATATTCCAGCAGAGCGTCTTGACAAAGAACGCAGCATCTGTTTGGCTTTGGCACAGGAACAAAATCCTGGAAAAGCAGCAGAAATGATTGAAAAAATCACAGAAGGTAAGCTTAAAAAATGGGCCAGCGAAATCTGCTTACACAGCCAAGCTTTTGTGAAAAATGACAATCAAAACATTGAACAATTGCTCAAATCCAAACAAACTCAAGTTCAACGCTATTTAAGAATGGCAGTGGGCGAGGGTATTGAAAAGCAAGTGAGCAATTTTGCCGAAGAAGTCCGTGCGCAAACAGAGGCTTTTGCTGCTGGGACCCAATAAACACCTATAAAAACACCCATAAGGGACATTCATCATGCCAAGCCAACCAGTATACCGTCGGGTTTTGTTAAAACTTAGTGGAGAAGCTTTGATGGGCGATCATCAATTTGGGATTGATCCCAAGGTGTTGGATCGCATGGCTTCCGAAATTGGGGATTTGATCCGAAATCGGGTACAAGTTGGCATGGTTGTGGGTGGAGGTAACATGTACCGGGGGGAAACTTTGTCCCATGCCGGTATTGGCCGAATCACAGCGGATCACATGGGCATGTTGGCAACGGTAATGAATGCCTTGGCCCTAAGGGATGCTTTGGAGCGTGCGGGCTTGCCTTCACGCATTATGTCTGCTATTCCCATGAGTGGCATTGTCGATTTTTATGATCGCCGAAAGGCCATGTACCATCTAAGCGAGGGCAGAATTGTTTTATTCGCTGCGGGTACGGGGAATCCCTTGGTCACAACGGATTCTGCTGCCAGCTTAAGAGCCATCGAAATCAATGCAGACGTTCTACTTAAAGCTACCAATGTGGATGGTATTTACGACAAAGATCCAGCCAAG
>JBJSZW010000068.1:0-24204 GCA_046090565.1 Gammaproteobacteria bacterium | reverse complement strand
TTGAATAAATTCTTGGTAAACAAGCGACCAGCTTGAATTAGCGATTGAAATGCCACTTAACGCAGCAATAAGCAGAAGAATAGCACTTATGAATTCGATTTTTAAATAGGAGGGTTTCTTTTTTTGGATTTTCGACACACCAAAGCTCCTTCAAAAGCATATGACGATTCTAATGAATAAGTATAGCTTAATTAAAGGACTTGTTGACAGAAATACTAGGAGCTTAAAGGCTTCTTTGTCGAATCGCTTCGTACAAGCAAATGCCGGTGGAGACAGAAACGTTCAGGCTTTCGGTACTCCCAAACATGGGGATATGGGCCAAAATATCGCAGTGTTTTTTGGTTAAGGCCCTAAGGCCTGTGCCTTCTGCACCCATGACAATTCCAATAGGGCCTGTGAGATCAACCTGATAAAGGCTCTGTGGCGTGTTCATGTCTGTTCCAATCAACCAAACGCCTTGTTCTTTTAACCAAATCAGAGCGCGGGCCAAATTGGTAACACTCACTGTAGGGAGGATTTCGGCAGCTCCACAGGCAATTTTGCGTACCGTGGGGGTAATTTGAACCGCCTTGTCTTTGGGAATAATCAGGGCCTGTACGCCAGCGGCTTCTGCTGTTCGAATGCAGGCGCCTAGATTATGGGGATCTTGAATGCCATCTAAAATTAAAAACAAAGAATTTTTAGAAACAGCAGCGATTTCGGGCAAATCAAATTCACTGTATTCGGCTTGATCTGGAATGGCCAAAGCCAGGCCCTGGTGAGGCTCTGTAGGAAACCATTTGTCTAAAGTTTTAGAAGAAACAGTTTCACAGGCAATTTGATGCGCTTGGGCTAAATGCAAAACTTGATTTTTAGAGGCAGGATTTAAATTTTCTGCAATAAAACAAGTTCGCACCAAATGGGGTTTGTGTTTTAAATAGGCCAAAACGGCATGGGTACCATAAATACGCATAATCAATCCTGTTTAATTTTTTTTAATATTTAATCTTTTGTTTTTTTAGGTTTTCTTTTTTTTCTAGGGGATTCTTTTTGAGGTGAATTTTTGGCTTTGGTACTGACCAATAAAAAATCAATTTTTCTTTGTTCAATATTAATTGTCGAAACTTTAACTTCTACTTTTTGGCCCAATTCAAACATTTTGTTCAGCCTGGAGCCAATTAAACGATGTCTTACGGGATCAAACTCATAATAATCGTCTTGTAAATTAGTAACATGTACTAGGCCATCGATGTACAAATCTTTGAGTTCTACAAAAAAACCAAATCGCGTTACGCCAGAAATAATGCCATCGAAAGCTTTGCCCAAATGCTGGGAGATGTATTGGCATTTTAACCAACGGGTCAGATCTCGGGTGGCATCATCGGCTCGTCTTTCGGTCATGGAGCAATGAACACCAATGGCTTCTATACCGGATTGGCTTTGTTCTAGAACTTCGGTTTGTTTTTGTAAGACAGCTCTGATTTGGCGGTGAACCAATAAATCGGGATAGCGCCTAATGGGGGAAGTAAAATGACAATAGGCTTCATAAGCCAAGCCGAAATGGCCAATATTATTTGAAGAATAAATGGCCTGACTTAGAGATCGCAACAAAAGATTTTCTATGATATGCGCATCCGGCCGGTTTTGAACATGGCTTAAAAGTTTGGCATAGTCTGTCGGTTCAGGTTTTGCATCACTCAGGGCTAATTTTAAGCCCAATTCTTTCAAGAATAAATTCAGATCAGATAATTTTTCTGGACTGGGGCCATCGTGAATGCGGTAAAGGGTTTGAATTTTTTGTTTACTTAAGAATTTAGCCGCAGAGACATTGGCGCACAGCATACATTCTTCAATGATTTTATGAGCAATATTTCTTTCCCGAGGTTCAATTCGGCTGATTTTGCCTTCTGCATTGAAAATAATTTTGGTTTCTGTGCTGTCAAAATCTAGGGCGCCGCGTAGGGTTCTGGTGGATCTTAGAATTTCGTATAACTGGGCTAAATTCTGGATATTTTCTTGGACGGGCGCATAAATTTCGGCCAATTCTTGGGATTCGCCTTCTAGCAAGCTTGCCACTTCTGTATAAGTTAAACGCGCTTGCGAACACATCAGGCCTTCGAAGAAATTGTATTGGGTGAGTTTTCCTTCGGCATCGATGTGCATGTCGCAGACTAGGCAAAGTCTGTCTACTTTTGGTTTTAAGGAACAAAGTTCATTGGATAAAATTTCAGGCAGCATGGGGATGACACGCCCTGGAAAATACACGGAAGTTCCGCGATTTAAGGCCTCTTTGTCTAAAGCCATGCCCGGTTTAACGTAAAAGCTGACATCGGCAATGGCAACCAAAAGCCTATAAGCGCCACCGGATTTTTGTTCACAAAATACAGCATCGTCAAAATCGCGAGCATCTTCACCATCGATGGTGATTAGATTTAGATTTTTTAAGTCAACGCGGTCTTTTTTTGCTGTATTAGAAACTTCGGGTTCGAATTTTTGAATTTCAGACAAGACTTTTTCATTCCAATCTGAGGGTAATTCATGGGCCTTAATCGCTGCATCAATTTCGATGCCTGGAGAGTTTTCATCGCCAATCACTTCTAAAATTTTAGCCGCCACTTTGTCTTGTAAATTACCAGCCTTGGTTAGTTCCGCCCAAACGATTTCTCCGTGTTTTATTTTTTCGATTTCTTCTATTAACACAGGAACATCGGCATGAATTTCTTTGTCGTGTGGGATGATAAAGCAGTGATTGTTTTGTTTAAAAACGCGGCCCAGTATTTTTTTAAGCACCGGAACATCATAAATTTCTAATTCATAGGAAGAAGCTTTTTTGGAGAAGTGTTTTTGTTTGCTGTGTCCAGGACCCTGCTGTGAACGTGGCAATTCTCGGCCTACGGGCCAGAAATCTCCGCCGCTCACTCGGATCAACTGTCTATCTCGCAACATGGCACGGATACGGCGTTTCAAGGCAATTTTAGCGTCATCATCAGACAGGGCAAGTTTTTTAGTTAAGCTTTTTCTGCTTAAAGGATGGCCACATTCAACTAAAAAACTTAATATAAATTCTCGACTCGGGATGGGATTGGTGTATTTCTCTGCTTCTCGTTCTTGGAAGGGATCATGAATTTTTGTTTTGGGGTTTTCTGGGATTTCTGGGGTTGTCATTGACTTTTATATCCGGTTCGTATATTTTTGTAAGCAAAAGCCGAGATGGTGAAATTGGTAGACACGCAAGCTTCAGGTGTTTGTAGGGGAAACCCTGTGGAGGTTCAAATCCTCTTCTCGGCACCATAATTTATAATAAATTATTAATTAATATTTATTTGGGTAGCTGTTTAAAGTACTTGAAAAATTCTCCCTCTGGATTCAATACGAGCACATCATCCGGGCCTTGGGCATTTTTATAGGCTTCTAGGCTACGGAAAAATTGATAAAAATCTACAGAAGCATTGTAGGCATCTGCATAAATTTTAGCGGCTTCTGCATCTGCAGTGCTTCGAATTTGCATGGATTTTTGGTTGGTGAGTGCCAGTTTGGTTCTGGAATCACGATCGGCTTCTGCACGGGTGGCTTCAGCTTTAGAGGTTCCCATACCGCGTCTTTCTGCGGCTGATTTTTGTCTTTCGGCGCGCATTCTCGTGAACACAGAATCGCTCACTTCCATGGGTAAATCAATTTGGTTAATTCTCAAATCAATCAGTTCAACACCTAAATTGGCTAATAAAATAGACTTAAGTTTTTTCTTTAAATTTTCAGTTCCGCCTAAGCGATCGGTTACTAAATCGCGAATGTTGCTACTACCAAATTGATCTCTTAAACTGGCGGCAACGGTAGGGCCGAGTAGGTTATCAACGCGCTTACCACTGGCTGTGTTGGTGTGATAAACAGAAAAATTTTTGATTTTCCATTGTACGTAGAAACTAACCAAAACATCTTTTTTCTCACGGGTTAGGATTCTTTCTGGATTTTCTGGAGCAAACAGTTGTAAACGTGCATCGTATCTAACAACGGTATCTGCCCAGGGCATTTTGAAATGTAATCCAGGTTCAGACAAATCAGTGCTTTGATCAGCATTTGTTATTAATTTTCCAAAGCGCAAACGAATACCTATTTCTCCTTCTTGCACAACATAAATTGAAGAGTAGAGCGTAAAGGTTAACAACAATCCCAGGGGCAATAAAATAGATTTAGAAAAAGTAGACATGATTTAAGAATTCTCCTGATTTTTCATTTCACTCAAGCCGAATTTTTTGTTAGAAGGCTCCAGTGGTAAGTAGAGAATAGGACTATTGCCATTCTGATTTTTATCAACCAAAACCTTTTTAGATTTGCTGAAAATTTGTTCCATGGTTTCCAAATACAGACGTTGTTTGGTAACCTCTGGTGCAGCTTGGTATTCAGGTAAGAGGCGCTTGAATTTATCCACATTACCACGGGCTTGCGCTAGCGTTTCATTTTTGTAAGCCTCAGCTTCAGACAGCATGCGTTGGGATTTACCTTCTGCATTGGCTTTTATTTTTTCAGAATAAGTTTGTGCTTCGTTGATAAAGCGCTCTTGATCTTCTCGAGCCCTGATAACATCATCGAATGCGTCTTTGACTTGATCAGGGGCCTTGGCGGATTGTAAGTTAACACTAACCACGCTGATACCAATATCATAAAGGTTGAGGGTATTTCGAAGTTCTTTGTCGATAGCAGCCTGAATTTCAGAACGTTTTTCAGTTAAAACATCATCCAAGGGGCTGCGGCCAATCACTTGCCTAACCGCGCTTTCTGCTGCTTGTGTAAAGGTTTTTAGAGGCTCAGATGAATTAAATAAAAATTTCTCTGGATCCCGCAACTGGTATTGAATTCTAACATCAGGGTGAACCAAGTTCTCATCATTGGTGAGCATCAGAGGTGTTCTTCCCCGGGGAACAGTGATGGATTCAATGCGTTGAATATTTAGAATCTCTCGTTGTTCTAACCAAGGAATCATAAATTGTAGGCCAGGATTGAGTTCTCGGTGGTAGGCGCCCAAACGCGTGATAACGGCCCGTGAGCCTTCTGGAATCATAAAGATACCTTGATACACCGTCGCCAATACAAAAAGAACAATAATAAAAATAAGCACTTTGGAAAGAAAGGCGGTATTGATGGGACTGTTATTGCCGCCATCCTCAGAAGAGCGACCGGAGGAGCCATTGGATCCACCATTACCATTGCCCTGGGAGTGGTTAGCAAAGGGGTTGGCTTTGCGTCGTTTTTTACCTAAACCAAAAAGATCCCTTAAAAAACTTTCAAGATCTGGAGGCCCGCCATTCGAGCCTTTGTTGTTGCCACCGGGTTCATTCCAAACCATTTTAGACACTCCTCTGATAGTTGCTCATTGCGGGGTTATTGTGGCAAAGTTGTAGCCACTTGGTTTTGGGTAAGCTTGCTTGAATTCGTATGTTGCCATTTTCCAAAATTTCTTCCGATAAGACAGCTTGCCAACTGTAGAGCTTGGCTCTTAAAGCAGCCTCTTCCATGGGTAATTCCAAAAATACTTGTACTAGGATATCACTACCTAGACGTTCTTGGATAGAGTCTAGTAGTAAATCTAAGCCTAGGCCAGTGGCGGCAGAAATCCAAACGCGGTGAGTTTTGTTTTCTGCATTTTTTTCAATGTGTGCTGCTTGGCCTGGGATACAATCGATCTTGTTATAAACTTCGATTCGAGGGAGGTCCAATATTTCGAGTTGTGCTAAAACTTCTTCGACTTGGGTCATTTGATAGCGCCAAGTTTCCTGGCCTAAATTGATAACATGTAGTAGTAGATCTGCTTCTTGTGCTTCTTGTAATGTTGTGCTGAAGGCATCAATTAAATCATGGGGTAGATTGCTGACGAATCCAACAGTATCAATAAGAATGATCTTCCCAATTTGTGGAATCGCCATTTGTCGAAACGTAGGATCCAAAGTGGCAAACAGTTGATCAGCTACAAAAACTTGCGCTTGGCTTAGGGCATTGAACAGCGTGGATTTCCCGGCATTGGTATAGCCTACCAGGGCGATGGTCGGTAGAAGGGCTTTTTTTCGGGCTCGGCGTCCATTTTCTCGTTGGGCTTGGAGTTTTTCAAGGCGAAGCTCTAGGTATTGAATTCTATTTTTGATCAAACGACGGTCCAGTTCCAGCTGAGTTTCACCTGGTCCTCTGAGGCCAATACCCCCTTTTTGCCGTTCCAGGTGGGTCCAGCCACGCACTAGGCGTGTACTGAGATGTCGAAGTTGAGCCAGTTCAACTTGTAGTTTGCCTTCAAAACTACGAGCCCTTTGTGCAAAAATATCTAAAATTAAACCTGTGCGATTAAGTACTCGACATTCTAATTCTTTTTCTAAATTGCGTTCTTGGCCAGGAGACAATTCACAATTAAAGAGTACAACTTCGGCTTTATGCTGTGTGACCAAAGATTTGAGTTCTTCAACCTTACCCATTCCGATGAAACATCTCGCATGGGGATCTCGAATGGGTACGCTTAATACTTCTTGAACCTCTACTTGAGAAGCCTTGGCTAATTCCCTGAATTCTTCTAAATCATAGGAAGTGTGGGAATGTTTTTGTAGGGCAGAACGTCGGTGCTCGATATGAACGAGGATTGCTCTTTCGCCCTGTTTTGGGCGATCAAACAATCCTGGTCTCCCTTAAAGGCTTAGATATTACCTTCTGCTTCATGGGCAAATTCTTCTTCCATGGCCATCAGGCTCATGATTTGAACATCAGGATCAGCATGTTGTGGTAAGTGAGAGCTTGGCGCACCTGAAAGTTTCACATTGCGTGCAGGAACCACTGTAGATATAGCATGCTTGTAAACCATTTGGCTCACGCTGTTTCTTAATAACACGACAAACTGATCAAAAGATTCAATATGACCCTGGAGCTTAATGCCATTGACCAGGTAAATTGAAACCGGGACACGCTCTTTGCGCAAGGCATTTAAAAATGGATCTTGTAATAGTTGCCCTTTTGACATATGGTATTCTCCATCTGGCTTTAATTTCATAAACTCTTCACTTTTAGAATAAATTAGGTTAATTGTTAATAACTAAGTACATAAGTCAAGGAGTGTATCAGATCAGCTTGGTACTAAACAAGTCCCATCAAAATTTTGATGAGCATTTTCACAGAGGTCTTATTCCTTGCATCATTGGTCCAACAGCTGTCGGAAAAACAGCCCTGGGTTTGGATTTGGCTGCACGTTTAAATTTTCAGGTAGAAGTAATCAGTATGGATTCTGCTTTGGTGTATCAAGGCATGGATATTGGTACAGGTAAACCAAATCAGAAAGAATTAGAATTGGCACCACATCATCTGATTGATATTAGAACGCCCTTGGAAGTTTTTTCTGCTGCAGATTTCAATCAGGCTTGCATAGGCCTAATACCAAAAATATTAAAAAAAAATAAAATTCCTATGATTATTGGCGGAACCATGCTTTATTTCAAAGCTTTGATTGACGGCATGTCTTTAACTGTAGGTCAAGATACAAGTATTCGAGAAAAAATTGCTGAACAGGCTGAAGCACTAGGTTGGCCTGCTTTGTACCAGGAGTTGCAAAAAGCAGATGCTCTGGCGGCATCGAAAATTAATCCCCAAGATTATTACCGCATTGCTAGGGCCTTGGAAATTTTATATATTTCTGGAGAAAGGCCCTCTTCTTTTTGGCAGGAAAAAAAAGCGGACAATGCCTGTCCTTATCCCCTAAAAGTCATTGCATTATTGCCAGAAGATCGCAGTAAATTACATCAAAAAATAGAACTGCGTTTTAAACAAATGTTGGAACAAGGCCTGATTGAAGAAGTACAGACGCTGGAAAAAAAATGGCCGCTTTCAGAACTTTTACCTTCCATGCGTACCGTGGGTTATAGACAAGTATTAGGTTACCTAAAAGGCAAATATGATAAAAACACGATGATAGAGATGGCGATTGCCGCGACCAGACAGCTGGCAAAGCGACAAATCACATGGCTGCGATCTTTCATGGGCCGAGAGGGACTCGAATTTTATTATGTTTGAATTGCTTAATCGAGCTTAGATCATGCGTTTTAAGACCTTGTCCTTGTAAACAAAGTGGTGCTTTAAGGCTCCGGCAATGTGTAAACCAACAACCACTAGGGTTGCGTATCCACAGGTTTCATGCCATCCAAACAATTGGCCGGCTAAATTTTTATTCAGATCCAAGCCTAAATCAATATTGAATAGACCAAAAAAACTGACTGGATAACCTGCATAAGCAGACATAAAAAAACCGGTAGCAGGAAAAACAATCATGAGTGTGAATAGGCCCAAATGGGTGAGACGTGCTAAAACTTGTTCCCATGCTTGCATTTTGGGCCAGGTTGGTTTGATATTGACGTTATGCCAGATCAAACTCAAAATGCCTAAAACCAAAAGTACTGTTCCCATGGGTTTATGCCAATCTTTAATCAGGATGGTTTTCAGTGGATCATCTGCTGAAAGTAGGTATTTTTTGATTAATACGGTAGCATATTGTCCCAAAAAAAGGGAAAAAATCAGCCAATGCAAAATTTTGGTCAAGCAACTGTATGTTTCACTTGTATTTTTTAAGGTACAGTCCATTGTTTTGGGGGCTCCGTTCTTTGTTGTTAAGCGTTTTGTAGAGGTAAGCACTGCTGATCACAGCAACAAAGCTAGTTATGCAACTAAATAATGGGATCAGGCTATTAATAAGGGTAATTGTACACCCAAATCCTAAAATTTTGAAAATATTTTCCCGCATTAATTGGAAGGAGTGTTCCAAAGGTTGGTTTAAAATATCGGAATAATAATCTAAGTATTGTAATGCCGTAACTACACTGGAAAATAGAAAGATAAAAAACGGAAAAAAAAAATTAATAATAGGAATCAATAAGCTTGCTAAAATCAAGAAAAAAGCAGGTAAAATGTAAAGCGTTTTTTTTACTTCTCGAGCCATGGTATTTTTTATAAAAGTGAGTATTCCCAGAGAATTAGTTTGATGCTCAAGCCTGAAGTCTTGTAGGCTTAGTATTTTGTGACTCATGATTTCTGCGATCCAATTGTACAGAGGCGCTAAAAAAATAGGGCTGATGTTAATTAATAAATAATTAGCAAGGCTCATTGCCAAGAAAAATTTTAAAAATCCAAAAGCAAAAGTTAAAAAACTGGGTTTTAGCCAGGGGATCCAACTAGTTAAAATATCTAACCAAGCCTTAAAAGGCAAATAGCTGGCCATCCACTCGTAAAGGAAATAAGCAAAGCCCAATAAAAGTGATAAATTTAGCAAGAGCACCAAGAGCAGTAAGGCAAAAATACGAGGGTTAAACAGTTGTCTAAGGCCCATAAAGGCGTATTTAGAGCCCCTGGAAAAATCAAGTGAAAAATTAAATATAGAATTTTTAAGCATGGTTGAGCTATAATAACGAATCTTTGAAAAAAATACAGCAGGAATTTATCCCATGCGTCCCAGTGCACGAAACAGAAACGAGTTAAGAGACATTAAATTGACTAGACATTACACCAAGCATGCCGAAGGTTCTGTGTTGGTTGAATTTGGAGAGACTAAAGTCTTATGCAATGCCAGTTTTGTTTCCGGTGTGCCCCGATTTTTAAAAGGCAGCAACAAGGGTTGGCTCACAGCTGAATACGGCATGTTGCCTCGTGCCACCCATGAACGCATACAAAGAGAGGTCACAAAAGGTGGAGCATCTGGTAGAACGCAAGAAATCCAAAGGCTAATAGGACGTTCTTTAAGAACGATTATCGACTTAAGCTTGATTGGCGAAAATACCCTAACGATTGATTGTGATGTGATTCAGGCTGATGGAGGGACTCGAACAGCCAGTATTACAGGCGCCTGCTTAGCTGTTTATGATGCGGTGCAAGCCATTAAAAAGAAAGGCCTGATTAAAAATCAGAAAAAAGAAAACAAAGAAAACAAAGAAAACAAAGAAATTTTTAAAGGCTTTATAGGGGCTGTGTCTGTCGGGATTTACAAGGGTTTGCCTATTTTAGATTTAGATTACAGTGAAGATTCAAATGCTGAAACAGATATGAACATCGTTATGAATCATCGTGGAGAGTTCATAGAAATTCAAGGCACAGCCGAGGCGAGACCCTTTTCAGTCCAAGATTTGCAAGGGATGCTGGATTTGGCCCGACAAGGAATAAATACTTTGATCGCCAAGCAAAAGTCCTTAGTCGAAACTTAAAATCTTGATTGCTACATTAAGGCAGAGTCTTGCATTAATCCGTTTCCATAAACCGGTGGGCACTCTATTGTTGCTTTGGCCTACCTTGTGGGCATTGGTGATGGCGTCCAAGGGACTGCCAGATCTAAAGTTCTTAGGGCTATTTGTTCTGGGTACTTTTTTGATGCGTTCTGCAGGTTGTGTGATTAATGATTGGGCGGATCAAGATTTTGATAGGCAAGTAGCCAGAACAAAAGCAAGGCCCTTAGCCGCCCAAGTATTGTCTTCAAAAACTGCTTTGGCTATTTGCCTAGGTTTAATTTTGGCTGCTTATTATGTGGTTTTACAGTGTAATCTTTTAACCATAGAATTGGCTTTTCTGGCCTTGTTTTTGGCTTTGGCTTACCCTTTCATGAAGCGTTTTACCTATTTTCCGCAGTTGGTTTTGGGGCTGGCTTTTAGTACTTCTATTTTATTGGCCGCAGCCGCTGTTTTAAATAGCATTCCTGCTTGGGCCTATGTCTTATTTTTTGCCAATACCGTTTGGGTGCTATCTTATGATAGCATTTATTCAATTTTAGATTTAGAAGATGATCTAAAAATAGGCCTAAAATCTCCAGCCGTTTATTTTGGAAGAAAAAGGGTAAATTACTTTATAGCCTTGATTCAAATTTTGTTTTTTATAACACTGTTGATTATAAAAATTGATATCGGCATTTTGTTTTTAATTGGAATTATTTTAATTTATCAACAATACTTAATTTTGAGTGAAGATATAAGCAAAATATACTTTGCTTTTTCAAGCAATAATATAATCGGCCTTTTAGTTTTAGTGGGGATAATTTTGAGTTCAGAAAAATGCAATTTTTAGAAAATTTTTCAAAAAATTTAGATGCCATCCATTTGTTTGGATTAGTCATTTTAATTAGTCTTATTGGTGCTGAAATTTTTTCTAGATTTAAAATGATCCCTAGAGTGTCTGCTTATATTATGAGTGGCTTTGTATTTGGCCCTAATTTTTTAAATTGGATCACCGAAAAATCTTTGTTTGAAATGTCAATCTTACGAATATTGAGTAAATTTTTCAGTGTTTGGATATTTAAAAGTAAGTCAGATCTAACGAAAAGACAAGCTATTTCAATAGTGCAAACCATAATTCCTATGACAGGATTGGCCATAGGAATTATGAATCGGGTTTTAGATTATAATGCAGACATCGGAAATCAATTAATGTCAATAGTTTCGACTTCAATTGCATTTTTCGGTATTTTTGGACCTATTTTAACGCAATGGGCTTTGGTTAAATCTGATGAACACAATAAAAACCTTTAAAGAAAATGAAAAATTTACGATGGGGATTGAATTAGAACTTCAACTCATTAATTTTTATACTTGGAATTTAGTAATGGAGTCTTCTGATTTATTAAGAAGAATAGAGAAAACAGAGTATCAAAATCTAATAAAACCAGAAATAACAGAATCAATGATAGAAATAAATTCGTCTATTCATGATAATTATCAGAGTTTGATACAAGAGTTATGTGGTATCCGAGAAACTCTAATAGAGCACTCTAGAGTTAATAATATAGGAATTTGTCGAGGGGGGGCGCATCCTTTTCAAAAATGGAAGGAGCAAAAAATATTTAAAACAGATCGTTTCTTGTCTGTTTCTGAACAATATGGTTATTTAGCAAAACAATTTACCGTTTTTGGTCAACATATTCACATAAGCTGTAGGAATGGAGATGAAGCTTTATAATTGTGAATCAGGGATTAAAAATATAAAAAAATGGCTCTAGAAAAAATAAATAGAGCCTATTTTTTAAGACAAAAATATAAAGAAAACAATTTATTGCAAGATGTTGTTAAGTTTCAAACTGAAAAATGGGAAGAATAAAATGTCTGAAAAATTGTTACCAATCATAAAAAGTAGAATGTTGGCGTTTATAAGATTAGAGTCTTTCTCTGGGATTATTTTATTTTTTTGTGCGTTACTGGCGTTTTTGTGGGCCAATACCCCTTATTATTTTATTTATAAAAAAATAGTTTCTCAAGAATTTTTATTGGTAGTGAATGATGGTTTGATGGCTTTATTTTTTTGTTTGGTTGCTTTAGAAATAAAAAGAGAATTTAAAAAAGGATCTTTGTCATCATTAAAAGAAGCGATGTTACCTTTGTGGGGAGCTCTTGGAGGAGTTGTTTTTCCTGCTTTAATTTATGTTGCGTTTAATTATTCAAATTCAGAAGCGCTTCGAGGTTGGGCGATTCCAACCGCAACAGACATTGCATTTGCATTGGCGGTTTTATCTTTGTTTGGATCAAAAATTCCAAATTCTTTGAGAATATTTCTTTTGACACTCGCTATTTTTGATGATTTAGCAGCAATATTAATTATTGCTATTTTTTACAATACGGGAATACAACTCAATTATTTATTGGGGGCTTTAATTCCCCTGACAGTTTTGTGCCTTATGAATTATTTTAATATAAAATCAATTATAGGTTATTTTTTCTTGGGTTTGATTCTATGGTTTTGTGTTTTAAAATCCGGTGTTCATGCAACCATTGCGGGCGTGATGTTAGGCTTTCTTGTGCCCTTAAGTACAGAAAAATTTGAGGAAAATAGCCAAAATTCGCCTGCTTATAAAATGGAAAAAAAATTACATCCTTGGGTGGCTTATGTAATACTGCCATTATTTTCTTTTTCAAATAGCGGTGTAAATTTAGAAGGTAAGTTTTTATATTATGTGCTTCATGATTTTAGCCAAAGCATTATGTGGGCTTTATTTTTAGGTAAACAAACAGGAATTTTCGTGTTCGCTGGGTTGGCGATACGTTTGGGGTGTTCAAAATTACCTCAGGACAGCACTTGGAGCCAGCTTTATGGGGTATCCATATTGGGCGGAATTGGGTTTACAATGAGCTTATTTATTGGGTTTTTAGCTTATAACCACAGCTCCCCAGAACTTTTTAATATTGCCAAAATTGGCGTGATCTCAGGTTCATTGATTTCAGCCCTATTAGGCGCTGTGGTTTTAAAATTGAGCTTAAAAAATAAGCATTAAGAACTTACTAGGCTCAAGCTTTTCAAAATATTCAAGGCTTCGTGTAATTGATAATCTTTGAAGATTAACAATTCACTTTCAGAGTTATTAGGGGAAAGATTTTTAGATTTGGATTTGTTACTAAGCTTCTCTTTATTGTTTTCAGGTGTATTTTTAGTTTTATTGTTCCCATTTTCAAGATGTTTTTTCAAATCTTGTTCTTTGATGGTGAACACATCAGAAACTTTGGGTTCCTCATTGGTTTTAGGAATTTTTAAGGCCTTGATTTGAATATCTGGGTTAATGCCTTCGGCCTGAATAGAAATACCAGAAGGGGTGTAATACAAGGCAGTAGTCAGTTTTAAACCCAAATTATCTTTCAAGGGAAAAACGGTTTGCACAGAACCTTTTCCGAAAGATTTTGTCCCCACAATAACCGCACGTTTGTGATCCTGTAAGGCGCCAGCCACAATTTCAGAAGCGGAAGCGGAGCCTTCGTTGATCAATAGTACAATGGGCGCATTGTTTAGAAGATCTCCTGGTGTCGCAAATTGTTCTATTTTGGATTGTTCCATACGACCTTTGGTATAGACAATCAGCCCTTTGTGTTGTTTTAGTTTTTTCTTATCTAAAAACGCATCGGCTACCTCTACAGACGCATCCAAAACACCACCAGGGTTATTTCTTAAATCTAAAATCAAGCCTTTTAATTTTTTATTGTTATTGGCGACAATTAATTTGTCCAAATGCTTTTTAATATCATCGCCAGTACCACTTTGAAAGTGGCTGATTCTTAAGTAAGCAAATTCAGGTTCCAAGAGATTGCTTTTGACGCTGGTTGCGCTGATGATATCGCGTTTTACTTTGATAACCAAAGGTTTGGTTAATCCTTCACGGATAATGGTTAAAGCTATTTCTGTGTCCTTATCCCCACGCATCATGGTGATAGCTTCGTTCGGGCTCAGACCTTTTACAGGGGTGTCGTCTAATTTGATGATTAAATCGCCAGCTTGAACCCCTGCTTTATGAGCTGGGGTGTCGTCTAAAGGGCTGATAATTCGAATAAAGCCATCTTCAACCAAAACCTCAACGCCTAGGCCACCAAATTTGCCAGTGGTGCTGACTTGAAGATCTTTGAATTCTTCGGCATTGAAAAAACTAGAATGAGGATCCAGGCCGGAAAGCATGCCACGAATGGCATTTTCAAAGATCACAGAATCTTTGACATCATCGATGTAGTAATTTTTGATGTATTCAACAACGCTGGTAAAGCGCTGAATTTCATCTAGGGGTAATTTTTGATTGCTTACCGCATGGGCCGTCTGGGAGAGTGGGATTAATAATAGGCTAGCTGTCGTGATATTAATAGCGATATTTTTAGCTAGGTTTTTGATGTTTTGAAGGGATGTAAAATTTAACATAGCAAGTCCTTATAGGTATTCAAGATAGGTATTCAAAAAAGGGGCTGACCAGTCATTTCTGGAGACATTTTGAGAGTCATCAGTTTTAAAATACTGGGGGCAACATCCGCTAAGGTGCCGAGAGTACGGGTGAATTGAATCGCTCTTGGACCATGGTATACAAAAGGCACCAATGCGGTGGTGTGTGCCGTGTGTGGCTGTTGATTTTCGGTATCGTACATGCACTCGGCATTTCCATGGTCCGCTGTGATGATCACCTGGCCTCCGATTTGATCGCTGGCTTTTAAAACTTGGCTTAAGCATTGATCCAGTATTTCAATCGATGAAACGGTGGCTTCGTAGTTACCAGTATGGCCCAGCATATCTGGGTTTGCATAATTACAAACGATAAATTCGTATTTTCGGCTTAAAATGGCCTCTGTTAGGGCTTTGGTTAATTCTATTGCACTCATTGCAGGAGATTGATCATAGGTGTCCACTTTCGGGGAAGGGATCAATAAGCGATCCTCCAGGGGAAAAGCTGTTTCAATGCCCCCGTTAAAAAAGAAAGTCACATGGGCATATTTTTCAGTTTCAGCAATTCTCAATTGCCTGAGGCCAGCTTTGGCAACGATCTCTCCCAGGCCATTTTTCAGATTTTGGCTGGGAAACACAATATGCGGGGTGAGGCCTTCTAAGTATTCTGTAAAAGTAATCAAATGCAGATGAGGGTATTTGGTTTTAAGGCCCTTGCAGAGTTGGCGGGTGCGATCGGCACGAAAATGTGTAAAAATCACCAAATCATCTGGACCTATGGCTTTGAAGCCGGGTTCGATCAGGCTGGCTTGTACAAATTCATCGGTTTCATTTCGAGCATAGGCAGCCTCTAAAGCTGCTTTCGCATGGGGGTATTTGAATGCTGCATGACCCTCTAAAAGCAAATGGAGAGCTTTTTGGGTTCTTTCCCAGCGCGCATCCCGATCCATGGCATAGAAACGCCCTGTGAGGGAGGCTAATTGGATTTGGGGAGTTTTTTTAGAATTTAAGACCTCTAGCGTTTGGTCTAGGCGTATGAGAGATTCTCCGGCAGAGGCAGGGGGCATATCTCGGCCATCTAAAAAGCCATGTAGGTGAACTTGAAGTTGAGGGTATTGGGCGCAGAGTTCTAAAAGCCCAAAAATATGGTTTTCATGGTTGTGAACTCCGCCGGGGGAGAGCATGCCCAAAATATGAACGCTCTGTTTTTTTTGTTGAGCCTGGGCAAGGGCTTGCCTTAAGAGGGAATTTTGAAAAAAGGTTCCAGATTCACCTTCAGCCAATGCAGCATCAATGCGACTGAGATCTTGTAGTAAGACGCGGCCTGAGCCAATGGTAGTATGCCCTACTTCGGAATTACCCATTTGGCCTTCGGGCAAGCCGACAGCAGGCCCGGAAGCAGCCAATTGTGCATAGGGGTTTTTAGCCCGTAGGTTATCCCAGCAGGGTGTTTTGGCTTGGTAGATCGCGTTGGCTTGGGGCTGCTCGCTTTCTCCCCAGCCATCGAGTACAATGAGGGTGGTTGGAAATGGTAGACTCATCAAGCTATTATAATGTTTTTCTTCAATTATAGGTATAGACAGGTACATAGGTTCGTATGCAGACGCAAACACTGATTGATTTTTTAATGGCCCATCCCGGGCAATCCGCCTTGCTATTGGTTTTGGCGGTTTTTTTTATATTGAATGAATATTTACATCCTGAATTAAGACTGAATCTTTTGCTCCCCCATGGTTTAGTCGATTTACTAAACAAGGGTTTAAAAAAGAAAAAGTTAGTGTTACTGGATTTAAGGCCAGAGGCTGCGTATCTAGCGGGTCATATTATGAATGCCCTTTCTTTGCCAGCAGCTGAACTTAAAGTATTGGATCAATCGATTAGTGCCTTGGGCAAATTAGGTAAGCTTTTGCCAAAGCCGCCCGCCTTACTGGTATTGATCAGCGACAGAGGTTTGGCCACAGGTTTTAAAAACAAATTTTCAAAACTGGGCTATGAATTAGCTTATTTGGATGGAGGCATTAGGGCTTGGCAACAAGCAGGTTTGCCATTGGTAAAGCAGTAAATATTTAGTTAATTAAAAAATTATTTAGGAGTTTATGAAGATGTCCGAAAACACACAGCAACCCAATAACCACGGCACTTTTTCTATACATAATTTGTATATTAAAGATGTTTCTTTTGAAGCACCCAATAGCCCTTTTATTTTTCAGGACAATTGGCAGCCTAAGGTAGATTTTGATTTTGGTTTGGATCATGAATCCCTGAAGGAACAAGAATTGTATGAAGTGACTTTAAGTTTTACAGTGACTGTTAAAAATGCAGATAAAACAGCTTTTTTGGTTGAAGCCAAGCAAGCGGGTGTGTTTCAAATTACCAATTTCAAACCCAATGAAATTGAAGAAATTATCAGCACCACTTGTCCCACTATTTTATTTCCCTATGTACGTGAACTAATCAGTGGTTTAGTGATTAAAGGTGGTTTCCCCAGCTTATTGATTCCTCCTGTTAACTTTGACGCCCTCTACATGCAGCATTTGGAAAGGCAAAGAAATCCGAACAGCAATGTGGTGAATTTGTCTGAAATTCAAGGAGCTTAATTGATGGAGTTAGGGTCTGGAAAAAATACTTCGAAAATAGCAGTTTTGGGCTGTGGTTCTTGGGGAACTGCTTTGGCCATGCAATTGGCGCGGGCTGGGAATCAGGTTTGCGTTTGGGGCAATGAACCAGATGTTTTAGAGGATATTCAAACCAGATCCAGAAATACAAAATACTTAGAAGATTTGGCCCTACCTGTGATGAATGCAACAGTCGATCTCGCTCAGGCCTTGTTTGGTGCAGAAGCTGTGCTAGTAGCAGTGCCCAGCCATGCTTTTCGATCCGTATTGAAAGAATTGCAGGCTCATTTAAAGCCAAATTGTGGTTTGATTTGGGCCAGCAAAGGTTTGGCTGAAAACGGTGATTTTTTGCATGAAGTGGTGGCTGAAGTTTTGCCGACCCACAAAGATATCGCCATGCTTTCCGGCCCAAGTTTTGCAAAAGAAGTGGCTCTGAATTACCCTACGGCAGTGGCCTTGGCGGCCAGCAGTGCGGCATTTGCAAAAAAAACAGCTGGTTATTTTCATGCGGGCGTGTTTAGCGTTTATTTAAGTTCAGACATGATTGGTTTGCAAATTGGCGGCGTGTGTAAAAATGTTTATGCGCTAAGCGCAGGCATTATCGAAGGTTTGGGTTATGGCAGCAATACCCGGATGGCTTGGTTGACCCGGGCGCTTGCAGAAATGCGAGCCTTTGGTGAAAAAGTAGGTGCCAAAGCAGATACGATCATGGGGCTTTCAGGCTGTGGAGATTTACTGCTTACGGCAACAGATAATCAATCAAGGAACAAACGCTTTGGTTTGTATGTGGGTCAAGGCTTGAATCCAAAAGAAGCTTATGAAAAAGTAGGTCAGGTTGTGGAAGGAGCTCAGAACCTTCAGCAACTATATGATAAAGCAAAGGTCTATGGTTTAAATTTGCCCCTTTTGAATGAAATTTATGCTATCTTGAAGATGAACAAAGATCCTAGACTCGCTGTTCAAGCGTTTTTTGCCAGAGACCTTACACCTGAATTTTAGTGAGTTGTCAAACTCTACAAAAACATGTAAAAATCGCCTAACCTTTAGCTGTAGGCTTTGAGTTAGGCCGCAGTTAATTTTTTTTAAAGTAAATGAGGAGAATCAATTATGAAACGTTTAGCACAAGTATTCGCAGTATGCGTTTTGTTGGCCGGTCTAAGTGCTTGTAACAAAAGTTGCAAGAAAAAAGAATGTGCAGCAGATCCTTGCGAAAGAATGGAACAAATGAAAAAAGAATCCAATCAAAAATAATTTGATTCTATTCAATATTTTGTTTCGAAAGAAAATAAAGGGTTGCAGCGAGTCTGCAGCCCTTTATTTTAGTTGTTTAAGTAGCACTTCATAAACACTAGGAAGTTCACCATGTTAAATAATCTTAGAAATATAGCCATCATTGCCCACGTAGACCATGGTAAGACCACCCTGGTGGATAAGTTGTTGCAGCAATCTGGAACCCTACAATCCAGAAAAGATCCCGTCGAAAGGGTCATGGATTCCAATGAATTAGAACGCGAACGCGGCATAACCATTTTGGCTAAAAATACAGCCATTGAATGGAAGGGCTATAAAATTAATATCGTAGATACCCCTGGCCATGCTGATTTTGGTGGAGAGGTAGAACGTATTTTATCCATGGTGGATTCTGTGCTGCTATTGGTTGATGCGGTAGATGGCCCCATGCCCCAAACACGTTTTGTGACTCAAAAAGCTTTTCAACGCGGCTTAAACCCCATAGTGGTTATCAACAAGATTGATCGCCCTGGCGCTAGGCCGGATTGGGTGATGGATCAAGTGTTTGATTTATTTGATCGCCTAGGCGCAACCAATGAACAATTAGATTTTCCAGTGATTTATACTTCGGCTTTGTTAGGCTATGCTACTTTAAGCTTGGATCAAAGCTCGGATAATATGGATGCGCTGTTCCAAACCGTCATCGAAAAAGTTTATCCGCCCAAAGTAGAACTAGATGGACCTTTTCAAATGCAAATTTCTTCCCTGGATTATTCCAGCTATTTAGGTGTGATTGGTGTTGGTCGAATTCAACGGGGTAGTGTTGCTACCAATGCTCAAGTGACGATTATTGATCGATCGGGAGAGAAGCGCAACGGCAAAATTTTACAAGTTTTGGGCTACATGGGCTTGGATCGCAAACAGGTGGATCAAGCGCATGCTGGGGATATTGTAGCCATTACAGGCATTGAAAATTTGTATATTTCAGATACGGTTTGTGCCAAAGATCAAGCCGAAATGCTGCCTCCCCTAACGGTGGATGAACCCACCATCAGCATGACTTTTCAGGTGAATGATTCGCCTTTTGCAGGTAAAGAAGGCAAATTTGTAACCAGCCGCCAGTTGCGGGATCGCTTGTACCGTGAAATTAAAACCAATATTGCCCTGCGTGTAGAGGATACCGAAGATGCGGATAAATTCCGAGTTTCTGGTCGTGGTGAATTGCATTTGGGTATTCTTTTAGAGACGATGCGTCGTGAAGGCTATGAGCTGGCTGTTTCAAGACCCGAAGTGATTCTACACACAGCAGAAGATGGCAGCATTACAGAACCCTATGAGCAATTGGTGATTGATGTGGAAGAAACTTATCAAGGCGCTGTGATGCAACGCATTGGTGAAAGGCGTGGGCGATTAACAAATATGATGTCCGATGGCAAGGGCCGTGTTCGCTTGGATTATGAAATTCCCGCCCGTGGCTTGATTGGCTTTCATGGTGAATTTTTAACCCTAAGCTCGGGTACCGGGATCATGACCCATGTATTTGATCAATACGGGCCTTATTTAGCTGCTGATGGGAACATTAAGCGTAGCCAAGGTGTTTTAATTGCCAATGCCATGGGTAAGGCCACTGCCTATGCTTTGTGGAATCTACAGCCTCGTGGGCGCTTATTTTTGGAACCTCAAACTGAAGTTTATGAAGGCATGTTGATTGGTATTCATACCCGAGACAATGATTTAGTCGTAAACGTGGGGCGCGAAAAACAGCTCACCAATATGCGTGCCTCGGGTACGGATGAAAACATTGTATTAACACCACCGATTAAAACTTCTTTGGAATATGCCTTGGAATTTATTGAAGACGATGAATTGGTTGAAATTACGCCAAAATCTATTCGTTTACGCAAGAAATTCTTGAAAGAGCATGAGCGTAAGCGTAAATAAAAGATACATACAAAAATCCCAGAGGCTACTTGGAAGAAGCCTCTGGGCTAACACCGAAACATTGTCGGTTGGAGATTGACAAGTTCATAGTGCCAAAAATTCGAAACCTTGCCTAGCTGGTTGAGGCTGAAAAGAGTGTAAGCATTTATCCATAGGTCTAAAATATGCAAAAAAGTCAAAGAAAAATTTTACTCACTGGTGATACGCCAACAGGGAAACTGCATTTGGGTCATTGGGTGGGTTCTTTAGAAAATCGGGTCCAATTACAAAAAGAATATGAATGCTATTTTTTAATTGCGAATTTACATGCTTTTACTACCAGGGCTGAGCGATCTGCAGAAATTAGGGAAAGTGTTTTGGACATTGTATTGGATTATTTATCGGCAGGGATTGATCCTGAGCAATTTGGTTCCCGTATTGTTTTACAGTCTGAAGTCCCAGCCATCAGTGAGTTAACATTTTTATTCAGCATGCTGGTGAATTACAACCGTGTATTAAGAAATCCTACTTTAAAAGATGAAATCAGAGACAAAGATTTAGGGGATAACTATCCTTTTGGATTTTTACTGTATCCTGTTGGCCAAGTAGCGGATATCTTAGCATTTAGGCCAGATATTGTTCCTGTTGGGGAAGATCAATTGCCCCATTTGGAAATGACCAAAGAAATTGCCCAAAGATTTAATTATTTGTATTGCAAGCCTGAAAACAAGCCTGATTTATTTTCCCTGTTTGAAACCAAGCTAGGCCGGGTGAAGCGCTTGGTGGGCCTAGGGGCTCCGAATGCTCAGGGTCAGCTATTAAAAATGAGCAAATCCCTAAACAATGCCATTTTATTAAGCGACAGCCCCGATGAAATTCGCAGCAAAATCATGGGTATGTATACGGACCCCAAACGCATCAAGGCCAGTGATCCAGGCCAAATTGAGAATAATCCGCTGTGGATTTTTCATGATGCTTTTAATACAGATTTAACTTGGGTAGCCAATGCCAAGGAGCTCTATCGTGCTGGAAAAATTGGTGACGTTGAGTGTAAGCGCAAGTTGATTGAAGCTATAGTGGCTTTGACCGATCCCATGCGTGCTAGGCGTGCCAAGTACCAAAATCAGGATGATTTACTTGAAGTTTTGAAGCTAGGCACCCAATTAGCCAATGAAAGGGTAGAAATTACCCTGGAGGCTACCAAAAAGCTAATGCATCAGCATTTTTTCATATAAACTATTAAACTATATATTATTATGAGTCAGATTCAAGATCTTCAAACCATTCAAAACAGTGCAGATAAGCAATTTTTAGCACTGAATTGGTCTTTGCCTCTTAAACGGGATGAAGACAAAGAAGATGAATCAGAATCAGGTGAAACCGGCTCAGGGGGCATGCTATGGTCCAGTTCTGGGGCTGAAGAAGAGGAATTTCTAGAGCTTCTATCCCCTGATCAATTCATGATGCTGGAAAAAATGGTCAAAGCCATGATTTCTCAGGGGCAAGCTAAATTTGGGAACAAGGCTGTCTCTAAATTGATGAAGCAACAAATGGCCAAATTGTATTTGGATAGTCCTAGCCAAAATGCAGCCAAAAACAGTGGGGGCGGATCCACTCAAAAACATCCTTTATTGGCGGATGCTTCGGGTTTAAGAGCTAAAATATCACCCAATTGGCAAAATGACAACGATGCCAAGGCCAAATCTGGCAATAAAAATCAGGACAAGCTCTTAAATAAACTCAAAAACAAATTAGCCAATGCTCCAAAACTTCAACAAATAGCGAAACCCGATCCCAAACAGAAATTGGAAATTCGCTACCGTGAGGCTCCAAAATTAAAAATGGAATAAGAATGGAATCATGTCTCTTAGTGATGCAATCCTAGAGGGTCGTTTTAAAGATGTACAACTTTTGCTTGGACAGGGAGCCGATGTTAATGAGCAAGATCCCTATGGCTATACGCCCCTTATAGAATCTATTATTGTTGATAATTTTGAAATGCTGCGATACCTGGTTAAAGCAGGCGCAGATGTAAATGCCGAAGATATTACAGGGGCAACAGCCCTACAGTGGGCCTGTGATTTTAGCCAATTGCCGATGGCCGAAATTTTATTAGAAAAAGGCGCCGATCCAAACCACTACACGGCTGATGGCCTGCCTATTTTAGTGTATCCACTTTTGCGCAAACAAACAGCTTTGGTTGAATTGCTGCTCAAAAAAGGCGCAAGCCTAGAATTAGCCCAAGACTATATAGAAACCAAACTCTTGGCCCATCGTTTTGAATTAAGGGGCAGCGCTGAGCTGGTTAATACCAGGGGTGAGTTTTTTGAAATAGACATCGAAGGCTTTTTTTTGGAATTTACTTTAGGTTTGATCACTGATTCTTTAAAGCAGTATTTAGAAAAAAATAATCAAAACGAATTTCCCAGTTTAAGTGTTTTAAGCCAAAAAATTGCCAGAAGTTTAGACAATGCTTCGCAATTGATGCAAAGAAAATATGCTCGCCGAAAACAAAATGAAATTCTAAAAATAACCGATCTAATCAAAATAGACTTATTGGTATTGCCTATTTCCTACCAAGGGCATGCTATTACATTTGTAAAGTATGGTAATTTATTCGCCAAATGCGATAGGGGGGTGAATAAAATTACAGATACAGTTGTAATTTATCAAATTAAAAAGCCAGAATTATGGACAGAAAGTTTTATTGTAGAATTATTAACTGAAAATAAAACCGAATTTTTTATTCACACCGAATTAAAAAGTATTTTACAATTAAAGCCCATTGTTACTTTGCCTTCGCGTTATCAAATCACAGGCAATTGCTCTTGGGCCAATGTTGAAGCCAGCGTACCTGCCAGTTTATTTATGCTTTTGTATGCCAGTACACAGCAAAATCCCCATGGCGTTCAAGCATTAAAAAAACAGATCATGAAATTTTATTCCCATTGGGTGGAATGGGAAAGAGACAGGGCATTAGAAAAATTTATTGCAGATTTTAATCAAATTTCAAAACCTCGCCAAGCAGCCAGAGTTGCGCTTTTAGCCGCTCTGGTTTTACAAAGAGGCACACAGCTAAAAACCCTTGATATAGCCAGAACAAAAAAAATAATGCCCGTATTGGTTTTGCCAGAATATGCCTATGTTCTAGATAGCTATATCAAAGTCTATGCCCATCCCCAAGCCGGAAAATTAGGTAAAAACTTTCTTAAATTACTGCAGGCTGTGGGTGTGGATCCCAAAGCAATTTTAAAAAACTCGTCCAGCACCAGTACCAATGCCAAACCAGCTAAAATGCATTATCCCCTGCATCTAGCAGCCTTGGCGGGAGATTTAGCCCGTGTAATGGACTTAATCGAAAAATTTAAAGTCGATGTGAATTGGCAGGATCAATCCGGTAATACCGCATTAATGTTTTCAGCCTGGAAAGGACATCTTCCCGTATTAGAGTATTTATTAAAAAAAGGCGCCGATCCTAAGATCAAAAATAAAAAAGGGGGAATGGCCAAACATTATGCGATTATTGGTGGGCATAAAGAATTAATGGGCTTATTATGACAGGACCTTAAGCTTTCTCTAGGTATTTGAAGCGCGCTTGTGTTTTACCTTCATAATGAACTGTTTCTTCGAACATGGCTTTGGGCCGAACCCATAATTCATAATTGCCATACAGGGCTTTGTAAACTACTAAGTCTTCTAAAGTTTCCGTTTGTTTTGCTTGCCCAAGAACTTCGTACAAGGGGCCTTTGTAATGTTGATAGATGCCTGTCTTCATTTGTTTTTGATTGAATCT
>JBJSZW010000067.1:0-12239 GCA_046090565.1 Gammaproteobacteria bacterium | reverse complement strand
CCCCATTTTTCGACTTTTTTCTTATAAAATTATTTATGGTTATTTGAATATTTGGTCTAGATTATTCATAGGCTTGGCTAAATATATTTGTGGTATAAACTATCAGGTAAAGGGCTTTGAAAATATTCCAAAAACGCCTTGCATTGTTTTATCTAAACATCAATCCATGTGGGAAACCGTGTTTTTACAAACTATTTTACCGGTTCAAACTTCGGTTTTAAAAAAAGAATTGTTAAAAATACCCTTTTTTGGTTGGGGTTTGGCGGCTTTAAGGCCCATTGCGATTGATCGCAGCAATTTGAAAAATAGCATACTTAGCATTACAGAACACGGAAAAGAAAGGTTAAAAGCAGGCATTTGGGTTGTGTTATTTCCAGAAGGCACCCGAGTGGAACCAGGGAAAACGGGTAAATATGCCAAAACAGGTTTTCGTTTGGCCATGGCAACCGGAACACCTATTTTGCCCATTGCCCATAATGCTGGTGTGTTTTGGCCCAAGGGCTGGTGGTTGAAGAAACCAGGGCTGATCACCGTTGAAATCGGTGAGTTAATTCTTATAAAGCCAGAGACGGAATTAGAAGTTCTGAATCAGCAAACACAAGATTGGATTGAATCCAAAAGTTTAAAAATGCTTTAGAACAAAAAATTTTCCATATAGGCATCTTTGAAAGCCTATGTTAGCAAAAATTTTTCGCACATAGCCAATTTATTTTTTAATTTTACAATAATAAAAACCTTCGGATTTTTCTGAAGGCAAAATTTGCAAGCCATGTTTTAGTTGTAAATAATTTAGTTCGAGTGAAGGCTTTAAATCAAGAATGCTAGCTTGGGGTTTTTGTTTTAGAAAATTTGAAATGACCTGATCATTTTCCTCCTCTAAAATAGAACAAGTCGCATACAAAAGAATGCCATTAGGTTTTAATAAAGGCCATAAATTGAGTAAAATTTTAAGTTGCAAATCTTGTAATTTTTTAATATCTTCAGTGGTTCTGTTCCATTTAATATCGGGTTGTCTTCGAATAATGCCGCTTGCAGAGCAGGGAGCATCAATTAAAATTCTGGAAAATTGGATATTTTTATATTTGCTTAGAACTTTTTCAGAGCTTGCATCCTCAAGAGAAATAAAAAGGTTTGAGGGCGGTGTTGGAAAGCTTAAGTTATCTTTGAGCTGCGTGAGTCGTTCTGGGTTACAATCCCAAGCATAAATATTAGGTTTAGAATTAAGATCTAAAATATGTAGGGTTTTACCCCCAGGGGCAGCACAAGCATCTAAAACAGCATCTTGTTTGGATAGTTCGGATAAATCTAATAATTCTGCTGCCAGTTGCGCACCAGCATCTTGAACCGCAAAAGACTGATCAGTATAGCCGGGGATATTTTTGATGGGTAGTGGCTTTAAAAGCTGAATGCTTTGGTTTTCTTGATTAAATGGGATATTTTGATCTTTTAATTTTTCTAAAAAATCATTTATGGAATAAGCTAAGTTAGATCGGAATCTTAAGTGTAAACAAGGTTCTGTTAAGTATTGAGTTAAAATATTTTTGTACTGATTGGGATATTGATTTTCAATAAGTTTCAAAAGCCAAGTGGGACAAGAGTATTGAATAGAATCTGGAAAAGATTCTCGAGAAGGTAGGTTGCTGCGTAAATAACCACGAATAATTGCATTGGCCAGGCCCTTCGCCCAGTCGGCTTTGATGTATTTACAAAGCTCAACAGTTTCAAAAGCCAGGGCGTGGGCTTGGAAATTCAGATCAATTTGGGCCAGGCCTAAAATAATAATCAATTCAATATCAAAAGATTTTTTAGGCAATGGTTTTTTAAGTTTTGAATCGAGCAATTTTTTAAAATAATAAAAATGTCTTAAGACATGAAGGCACAATTGTTGAACCAGTGCATAATCAGAACTCGAAAGCTTTAAAGTATTGAGATTTTTACGTGCTTCTTGCCAGCTTTGGCCATTTTGAAGAATGGCAAGTAAAACATCTAGGGCTATTTTTCTAGCCATGAGCTGCCGATGGAAATTAATTTAAGTTTATTAGGATTATTTAAAAAATCAGCAATGGAAATCTTATTTTCATTCGGAAATTGCAATTCTAAGATTTCGATACTGCCATCTGAGGTTGCAATTTCTAGGCCTTGTTTAGAGAGCTTAAGAACGGTGCCAGGGGGATTTTGGGTTTGATTGTTGTTGGAACCTGCCCTCGCATCCCAGATCTTAATGGTTTGCTGAGATTGAGGAATATTCGTATAGGCAATGGGCCAGGGTTGGTAGGCGAAAATTTTTCGAAGTAAGATGGCAGTTTTTTCATGCCAGTTTAATTGGGCATCTTGTTTTTGTATTTTGGGGGCATGTGAAGCTAAATTAGGATCTTGAGCTTTGGTTTTTAATTTTTGGTTCAAGATCAGTGGCAATTGTGTCACGATAGAATCTGCAGAGAGTTTGGCTAATTTTTCAGTCAGTGAGCCTGTGGTTTCTTTAGGAGCGATGGGAATTTCAGCTTGATAAAGTACTGGACCTGTGTCTAAACCCGCATCCATTTGCATTAGGGAAATACCCGTTGTAAGATCAGCATGGAGTAGGCTGGCTGTAATGGGGGATGCGCCGCGGTAGCGAGGCAGTAAAGAGGCATGTATATTAATGCAGCCTAGCTTTGGGATGTCCAGAATATTTTGTGGCAAAATCAAACCATAGGCAACAACAACCATGATTTCGGGTTTTAAAGCACTAAGCATGGAAACCATTTCAGGATTTTGTTTCAATGATTTTGGTGTTGCTAGGTTTAGATTTAAGCTTTCAGCCAATAAAGCAACGGGACTGGGTTTAAGTTTTTGCCCGCGCCCCGATGGCCTAGGTGGTTGAGTTAAAACCAATTGGGGGTAAAAGCCATTGTTGCAAAGAGCTTTTAAAATTTGGGCTGAAAATTCTGGTGTGCCTGCAAATATCATAAATTTAAGTTAATCTGTTAATCTAAGGAAAAGACCATCATGAAGCAAATAAAATTTAAGCCATTAAAGCTCAATAATGTTGGTAAAAACATCCTAACATATTTTTGGGTTTTTGTAATCCCTTTGGTTTTTTCTGCTGCTGTATCGGCTGCAGAAGAGCCTAAAAGTGAGTCTTCGCCTAAAGTAGTAAAATTAAAACCAAGAATTCACATGCAATCTTTTGATGAGAATAAAGATTTTGATTGGAATCAAATTCAGGCTTTTTTTAAAAGAAATCGGGTTTTAAATACAGAACAGGAGGTGAGTTGTGCGCCCAAGGTAGTAGAAGTAAGCGCTGGGGTGACAGGAGGTAATGATGTGCAAACAAAAATTTTTGTTAAGGGATTAAATTGTGCAAAAAATTCTAGAAATTTATCTATTTTTTCAAGCCCGATTTCGATAAAGCATCCTTTTCAAAAAAAAGAAGTCTTAGGTTATGAAATTGCGCCAGTTGCCCAAGCTGCTGTTTTAGATTGTAATGCCGAAAGAGCAGAGCTTGTGATTACAGCAGCCTCAGAACCTGTAGAGAAAAATTACGTGTTATTTGCACAAGACGAATACTTAGTAGAAAACAGGCATTTGAAGGCTGCGGAACTTAAAAAACCAGGATTGATTTTGAGTAATTTTGAGGGCGGCTATGCTAAACTAGACAGTGTTTTGGTTGATTTTGGAAGGCAAGATGGGGTAAAGGTTGGTCATTGGTTGGAAGTGTATCGAACAGAATATCTAGCCAAACAAAAATTATCACCTAAAAAAATAGGAAAGCTTTTGGTGTACAGAGTTTTTGATAAAGTGAGTTATGCCTTAATTTTGAATGCATCAGAGCCTTTGGCCTATTTAGACGAAGTTAGAGCGCCTTAAAATGCAGCAACGTAGTGATTTGGAATTAGAATTAGCGCTTTGGCGTATTCCAGGCATAGGCCCCAAAATGTATTCGGATTTTTTGCGCTATGTGCCCGATTTAGGGAGTCTTTTTGAAAAACCAGAGGCTTGTTTGCGTGGGCAGGAGCTACTCTTGAAATTTTTGCCCTATTTAAAAAAACCTGATTGGCTTGGGGTTGAAAAAGATTTGAATTGGCAGGCCCAAAGCGCGCAGCGTTTCATATTGGTTCAAAAGAATCCAAATTATCCCCGCTATTTGTCGGAAATAAAGCAGGCTCCGCCTGTTTTGTTTTTTGAAGGTAGCCTGCATGCTTTGAATAAGGCCCAATTGGCCATTGTAGGTAGTCGTAAACCCAGTGCTGGGGGACAAGAATTGGCTTTTCAATTTGCTCGAGAATTAGCAAGCATTGGCTTTGTGATTACGAGTGGTTTGGCTTTGGGAATTGACAGTGCTGCGCATCGAGGAGCTCTGTCCTCAGAAAAACACCCAGTTTCTATTGGGGTTTTGGCCTGTGGTTTGGATGGTATTTACCCCAAACAAAACCAAGGTTTGGGCGAAAGCCTATTGGCCCAAGGAGGAGGTTTGGTTTCTGAGTTTCCCACGGGAGTTTTTCCAAAACCTGAATATTTTCCGAGACGCAATCGAATCATCAGCGGATTGTCTTTGGGGGTCTTGGTGGTTGAGGCGGCCTTGAAGAGTGGATCCTTGATTACGGCTCAATACGCTCTGGAACAGGGAAGGGATGTTTTTGCCATTCCTGGGCACATTAACAATCCGCATCACAAAGGCTGCCATGCCCTGATTAAGCAAGGCGCTAAACTGGTTGAAGAATTGAATGACATTACCCAGGAGTTTCACAATATTGCAAAATATGATACTGTTTCGGTCAAATTGGCGGAAAGCCCCGCATCAAGCTACTCTTTAAATGCAGGTCTTGAGCACGATGGCTTTTTACGCTATATAGATTATGAAAACACCCCTGTGGATTTAATTGTGGCTCGTTCAGGCCTGGGCCTACCAGAGGTTCTTTGTCGGTTATTTGATTTAGAACTACGAGGTAGTATTGCGGCCAGTCCCGGAGGCTATACGCGAGTATTATCTGAATGAAAAATTTATTGATTGTAGAATCGCCTGCCAAGGCAAAGACCCTTAAAAAATATTTGGGGCCTGATTTTGAAATTCTGGCATCCTATGGCCATGTTCGGGATTTGATTCCTAAAAAGGGAGCGGTTGATCCAGAACAGCAATTCAAAATGCGTTATGAATTAATTGAGAAAAACATAAAACACGTAGATGCAATCTGTAAAAGCGCGGCCAAGGCAGATAATTTGTATCTGGCGACCGATCCAGACCGCGAAGGAGAAGCGATCTCCTGGCATCTTTGTGAAATTCTAAAAGAAAAAAAGCTGCTTAACAAGAATAAAAGCATTCATCGTGTGGCCTTTTATGAAATTACTAAAAATGCAGTGCTTCAGGCCATTTCAGAACCCCGAGAAATATCAGTTGATCTGGTAGATGCCCAACAGGCCAGACGAGCCTTAGACTATTTGGTAGGTTTTAATTTGTCCCCGATGCTTTGGAAAAAAGTAAGACGCGGATTGTCTGCAGGCCGAGTGCAAAGTCCTGCTCTGCGCTTAATTGTAGAAAGAGATTTAGAAATAGAGGCTTTCAAACAACAAGAATATTGGACCATTAAAATAAAACTGACTGAAAAAAAGAAAAAATTTATTGCAAAATTAATAGAATACCAAGGTCAAAAAGTAGATAATTTAGGGATTAAAAATGAAGTTCAGGCCAAGGAATGGGAAAATTTCCTAAAGTCTGAATCAGAAAAAACCGGAATTACAATCAAAAAACTTAAAAAATCATCCCGAAAACGCAATCCTGCACCACCTTTTACAACCTCCACCCTACAGCAGGAATCTGTCAGAAAGTTGGGATTTTCTGCACAAAAAGCAATGCGAGCAGCTCAGCAATTGTATGAAGGTGTTGAATTGGGCGAAGGTACTGTGGGTTTGATTACTTATATGCGTACAGATTCTGTGAATTTATCCAAAGATGCGGTTGAAGAAATACGGGATTATATTCTGGAAAAATATGGTAAAGAAAACTTGCCTACAGAGGCTAGAATTTATAAAACCAAATCTAAAAATGCCCAAGAAGCTCATGAGGCAATTCGTCCCACATCTATGGCCTATAGCCCTGAAAAAATCAAGGCCTTTTTAAGTCCAGAGCAATTTAAGCTCTACAGTTTGATTTGGAAAAGAACCTTGGCTTGTCAAATGGCGCATGCTGTATTTGATCAAGTCAGTGTAGATTTGGTGACAGGTGAGAATAATATTTTTCGTGTCACAGGTTCAACGCTTTCAGTACCGGGTTTTATGCAAGTTTACCAAGAAGGTAGAGATGATAAAAACGAGGAAGAAGAAGATCAAGAAAATAATTTACCCCCCCTAAAAGAAGCCCAGATTTTAGATCTTCAGGAATGGCTCACAGAACAGCATTTTACCGAGCCACCACCGCGATTCAATGAAGCCAGTTTAGTAAAAGCTTTAGAAGAATTTGGAATTGGTAGGCCATCTACTTATGCTTCAATTATTTCAACCCTAAGAAATAGGGCCTATGTAGAATTGCAGAACAAGAAATTTATAGCAACAGATGTGGGTAGAATTGTTAATAAATTTCTAACGGATCATTTTACGAATTACGTGGATTACCAATTCACAGCCAATTTGGAAGATAAGTTAGATGCCATTTCCAGGGGGGAAATAGAATGGGTGCCCGTCATGGAACAATTCTGGACCCCATTCATTGAGCGCATCAAAGCAGTTGAAACAACCGTTCAAAGAAAAGATGTGACCCAAGAAATGACGGATGAAAATTGCCCGAAATGCGAGAAAAAATTAAGCATTCGCTTGGGACGTCAAGGACGTTTTATTGGCTGCACCGGTTATCCGGATTGCGATTATACCCGTAATTTATCCAAAGAAGAACAAGATCAAGAACCCGATCCGGCAGAAAATAATATTGTAGAAGGCAGAACCTGCCCCCAGTGTAATTCTGATTTAATATTACGTCGTGGTAAATACGGTAAATTCATAGGTTGTAGCAAATACCCTGAATGCAAATTCATGGAGTCTTTGCAAAAACAAGAAGACACCGGGGTTACTTGCCCAGAATGCAAAGAAGGTTCCTTGGTGAAGCGTAAATCTAGGTTTGGAACTTTCTTTTATGCCTGTAACAGTTATCCCAAATGCAAATATGCGGTTAATCATCCACCCGTGGCTCAGGCTTGCCCTAAGTGTGAATGGCCCATTACGCTTTGTAAAACGACCAAACGCCGTGGTACGGAATATGTTTGCGCTAAAAAAGATTGTGATTATGCGGAGCCTGTTGCCACAGAAGATACTGGAACTTAAAAAACATGCAAACAAGAACAGAAAAAGACATAAAAGCCATAGAACAGTTTTTAAAGGCAGAGACTTTTGCAGTGCTTGGTGCAACGGGTGATCGCAGCAAGTATGGGAATAAAGTATTGCGTTGTTATTTGCAGCATCAAAAAAATAATCAAAGAATTTACGCGATTAATCTTAGGGGTAGTAGTCGAATTGAAAACACGCCTTGTTTTCCAAGCTTGTCTGATCTTCCTGAGCCTGTAACCAGTATTTCTATTATTACGCCGCCTAAAATTACGGAAGAAATCGTAAAAGAGGCATGGGCCCAAAAAGTTCAAAATATTTGGATGCAGCCTGGTGCGGAAAGCGAGGCAGCCATTGAATTTTGTGAAAAGAATAATCTCAATGTTATAGCCGGTGGCCCCTGTATTTTAGTTGAATTGGGTTTCAAAGATATTTAGGGCTTCCTTATACTGATCCAGACCCCAAACCAAACCCCGTGGTGTTTGCAGAAAGTGTTACTTTTTTTGATAATAAAGCATTCATTTTTGCGATAAGAGCATTAGTATTTTGCGAGTCATCATTAGGTGCATGATTTGCAGGGTTCCTGGGGGAAGCATTTTTTTTCTTCACCCCCAAAAATGCGGATAAAATAGAGGCGCTGCGCCTTAAATCGGGTCGTCCAGGAGTATCAACCGCGCTTGTAAGAGCGCCCGCCGGGATAGAGATGCTGGGTATGGTTGTAGAAATTTCCCTCAACTCTACGGTTCTTAGGTCGCCTATAGCATGTTCTTTGGTACCGTCTTTTTTCTGATCTTTTTCATCCCCTTCATCGCGGCGAGCCCTGGTTTCAACAGGAAGTTTTGCGCTAGTGCTAGAAGCCTTTTGAGCATGTTGTTTTAATTCTTCTAAATATTTTGTATGCTCGGTTTCTTTTTTGATATACAATTCCCAACTTTTAAAATAGCCATTGCCAATGTCTTGCATAATACTTTTGAGTTCATGTTTGGTGGCAGTGCTGGTTTGTCGGTTTTTAGATTCTTGTAGGCGAATAGCCCGAATTAATTTTCGCCAAATACCTTGAACTTCTCGAAGTACAGAACGGCGTGTAAAGCCATCGGTTTTATCAAATTGTTCACGATAGCCATCGATCATGATATTTTGTTCTTCAATGGATCTAGGAAAAACATAGGCTGTATTGCTGTAACCAAATCGGCATTTGTTCACGAACCGAAGTGCCTGTTTGCTGAAAAGCATGCCTCCCGTTGTTAGTGCATAGGCTGAACCCACAATTTTTCCAACCACCAAAGCGCCTTTCCCCTCAATAGAAAGCAAGCCCAAAATTTTAGCAGAAAGATCCGCAAAAAAAGAAGCATAGGCGGGATTAACAAAAGGCAATACAATGCCTGCAATGCAGCCCCCTGCCATGACCAATAAAACCAAAAAGTTGCGGGTTGTTTTTCGATGAGATTGTAAATCTTTGTACATTTTTAATGCTTTTTTAACCGGATACCATAGAAACCAACGGCCCAACTCTTGAGCAACACCACTTAGACTGAAGCCTTCACCGGCCGGATTAGCGGGTACACTTGAATTCTCAGAGTCTGCATCGTTAGGCTTGTGTACAGAAGGTTTTTCAGGGGGCATCATGGCTTGGTATCCTTGCTTTTCTTCATTCATCCTCGTAGTATAAGTCCAAGTATGATCGATACTCAAATCAAAAGTTATTTAGAAAACTTACAAAAAAAAATCACTGAAAATTTACAGTTAGAAGAATTGGAGGCTGAATTTCGTTCGGATGCTTGGACTTCTTCTTTAGGCCAGGGGCTTAGTATGGTCTTAGAAGAAGGTTCTACCTTTGAAAAAGCAGGCGTGAATGTGTCTTTTGTTTCAGGTGAACACTTGCCGCCTCAGGCTAGCCAGCATCGGCCAGATTTAGCCGGTTTGGCTTATAAAGCCATGGGGCTTTCTTTGGTGATACATCCTCAAAATCCCTATGTTCCTACTTCGCATGCCAATGTGCGTTATTTCGAAGCCTTCGATCCCAAACAAGATAAAAAAATTTGGTGGTTTGGTGGAGGTTGGGATCTTACGCCTTATTATCCCTTTGAAGAAGATGCAATTCATTGGCATCGAGTGGCTAAAAAAATTTGTGAGCCTTTTGGAACGGAAGTTTATCCAGAATACAAGGCTTGGTGCGATCGTTATTTTTATTTGAAGCATCGCCAGGAAACCCGTGGTATAGGTGGATTATTTTTTGATGATTTAAGTGCCTGGGGTTTTGAAATTTGTTTTGATTTTATACGGGCCATTGGTAATGGCTATTTAGAGGCTTACTTACCGATTGTACAGGGTCGAAAAAATTTAAAATATGGAGAAAGGGAAAGGGAGTTTCAAAAATACCGCCGTGGTCGTTATGTCGAATTTAATTTGCTTTACGACAGAGGGACCTTGTTTGGTATTCATGGTGGTGGACGTGCTGAGTCTATTTTAATTTCCTTGCCCTGTAATGTGGGTTGGCGTTATGATTGGCGCCCCGAACCAGGTTCGCCTGAACAGGCAGCCCAAGACTATTTCAAGCCCCGGGATTGGCTTTTATGCGAATCTATTTAGTAGGCGGCGCTGTTCGTAACCAGCTTTTGGGTTTGCCTGTACAAGAGCGTGATTGGGTAGTGGTAGGTTCCACACCTCAAGCCCTTTTAAACCAGGGCTATAAACAAGTAGGCAAAGATTTTCCGGTTTTTTTAGATCCCAAACATCATGAAGAGTATGCATTGGCGCGTAAAGAACGCAAATCAGGGCGTGGTTACCATGGCTTTATTTGTGAATTTGGTCCTGAAGTGAGTTTGGAAGAAGATTTATTAAGACGGGATCTCACCATCAATGCCATGGCTCAAGATTCTGAAGGCCGAATCATTGATCCCCATGGTGGGCTTCAAGATCTAAACAATAGAGTTCTAAGGCATGTATCCCCGGCTTTTGTGGAAGATCCTTTGCGCGTATTGCGTGTCGCCCGTTTTGCTGCACGTTTTGCTGATTTGAAGTTTTCTATTGCGGAAGAAACTTTAAGTTTGATGCGAAACTTGGTTCTAGAGCAGGAATTGCTAGACTTGAGTGCCGAACGCATTTGGCTAGAATTCAGCAAAGCTCTCTTAGAAAAAAGGCCCCGCGTTTTTTTTGAAGTGTTAAAACAAATAGGAGCGCTTGAGCAATTGTTTCCAGCCCTTGATCGACTATTTGGAGTACCACAATCTGCCCAATGGCATCCTGAAATAGATACGGGTATTCATGTCATGATGGCCTTGGATATCGCAGCCAGTTTAAGTGAAGATCCAGTCGTGCGCTTTGCAGCCCTCTGCCATGATTTGGGCAAGGGAACGACTGATCCTGCTATGTTACCTAAGCACCATGGACATGAGGCTCGCGGTGTGCCCTTGGTTCGAGCATTTGCTCGGCGCTATAAAATTTCGAAAACCTACGAAGAGACTGCGGCCTTAACCTCGAAACAGCATTTATCGATTCATCGTATTGAAGAGCTCAAGTCTGCAACCATCTGGAAAGTATTGAAAGAGTGTGATGCACTAAGAAAGCCTGAGCGTTTTCTTCAAATTCTATTGGCCTGTGAGGCGGATGCCCGCGGACGCCTAAATTTTGAAGAGAGGCCCTACCCCCAAAGGCAGATTTGGGCTGACTTATTGCAGGCTGTTTTAGAAACCAAACCTGATCCTGCTCATTTGGCTCGTTTAAAAAATCCTATCCAGATTGCAGGCTACATTCGAACATTACAAATCCAAGCCATAGCCGGCAAGCGCCCAAGCAAAAAACTCACATGAAAATCATCCTTTAAGATCTTGCTTCCCCTGCCTTATTATTAGAATATGTCTAAAACTCCCAAGGGGAAAATCATGGAAATCAGACCCATCAGCAGCATGAATGAAATAGCATCGGATGATCAGCTTAATGTTTTAAAAAATGAACTCAGAAGAACAAAAGACGCACTGTCTTTGGCATTAGAATATTCTAAGGGCTTGGAATTGGATTTAGAACATGCTTTAGGCCAGCTGATGCTTTTACAGCAGCGAGCCGCCTAAAAGCTATAGTAGCCTTAAAAAAAGGGATTTAAGTTTTTTTAGAGCCTAGCCTGGGTTCTTGGCCCCCTAAAAGGCGTTGAATATTGCCTTTGTGGGCAATAAGAATGCAAATGGCCATGAAAAGGCCTGCATAAATCAAATCTGGCTTGAATACGAAAATCAGAACTGGGCTAAAAGCTGCCGCCAATAAAGACGCCAAAGAAGAATAGCGCCATATGAAAGCAATGCCAATCCAAATCCCCAAAACAGCAAGTCCAATCCGGAAATCTAATCCCAAGAGGGCTCCTAGCGCAGTTGCTACACCCTTCCCGCCTTTAAAACCAAAAAACAGGGGGAACAAATGCCCCAAAAACACAGCCATCATAAGGCCATTTAGAGCCAAGCCCGTTAAGCCAAAATAAGGCGCAACAAAGACAGGTAAAAAGCCTTTGAAGGCATCAAAAAACAAGGTCATGAAACCAATTTTTTTGCCTCCAATGCGTAGCATATTGGTGGCGCCTGGGTTTTTAGAGCCAATTTCTCTGGGATCCGGCAGGCCAAAGGCCTTGGCAATTAAAACGGAACTTGATAGGGAGCCAATTAAGTATGCTAATATGGTGCTAATAATAGTTTCTGTAATCATAGGGGAAGATTATCGCATTGAATACGCAAAATACTAAAGGGGGATTGGCAGTTTTATATTTTCCTTCCCCTAGCCTAGAAGAATTAAAAATAAGCAAAAATCTTGAGGCTTCTCTATTGGAAACTATAGAGAAAAACCCAAGTAAAAGCATTAATTTTTTTAAATACATGGCACATGTCCTTGATCACCCAAATTATGGTTTTTAGATCCGGGAGAATGGTATTTTTGGCGAAAAAGGCCATTTGACAACGGCGCCTGGA
>JBJSZW010000066.1:0-11061 GCA_046090565.1 Gammaproteobacteria bacterium | reverse complement strand
TCAAAGTATCCGCTGCGCTATTCGTATGCAAGGTTGAAAGTACCAAATGGCCTGTTTGAGAGGCCTTCACAGCAATTTCAGCGGTTTCTAAATCTCGAATTTCCCCCACCATGATCACATCCGGATCCTGCCTTAAAAAAGATCGCAATGCCGCAGCAAAAGTAAGGCCAGCTTTGGGGTTAACATTTACTTGATTCACCCCAGGGACATTGATTTCAACAGGATCTTCGCAAGTAGAAATATTGCGCTCAATGGTATTTAAAATATTAATCGCTGTGTAAAGGGACACGGTTTTGCCGCTTCCTGTGGGGCCGGTTACTAAAACCAAACCCTGTGGTTTAGAAATAGCTTCCAAAAATAGAATTCTTTGAAATTCTTCATAGCCTAAAGAATCAATTCCCATTTGGGAAACTGAAGGATCCAAAATTCGAGCCACCACTTTTTCACCAAACAAAGTAGGGCAGGTACTCACTCGAAAATCAATTGTTGTATTTTTAGAAGGCTTCATTTTAAAGCGACCATCTTGAGGTATTCTGCGTTCAGAAATGTCTAATCTAGACATTACTTTAATACGTGTGCTTAATCTCGGAGCCAAAGTAATTGGTAACTTTGCATATTCATAAAGAATACCGTCCTGCCTAAATCGAATCCGAAAAGTTTTTTCGTAGGGTTCCATGTGGATGTCAGAAGCTCTATTTTTTAAAGCATCGATTAGAATTTTATTCATGTACTTTACAATCGGGGCTTCATCAGAATCTGAAGCGATTCTATCTGGAGCTTTGCCATCGTCTTCTGAAGCAATTTCCAAAGATTCTAAGGCATCTTCCAATTGCCCTAAAGCATCGCTTTCTTGATCAGTTGTAACTTTTTGAATAGTGCCTAGTAGTTTTCGAATGTCAACAACGATCAAATCAATGTTGAAATTGCTTAAAACTTTAGCTTCTTCAAAACTGGCTAATAAGGTAGGATCAGAAATCGCTAAGAACAAATTATTTTTTCTTTTATAAAGAGGTAGAATTTTGTGTTTTATGATCCATTCCGTACTTAAGCCAGGAATTTGTGGGATATTGCTCAAATCAAAGCTGTCTAAATTAAAAAAAGGTAATCCAAATTCCCGTGAAGCATATTCGGCCAAAGCTAAACTTTCAATAAATTTTCGCTCAACCAATTGATTTGAAAAAAGCGTATTGTTTTTTTTAGCCTCTTCGGTAATTTTTTGCGCATCTTCCTCAGACAATTGCTTGTCTTGAACCAGTTTTCTGGCCAAACCACCTAAGAAGACTTTTTTATCTTTTTCAGCCATGTTTACCTGCAAGCAGAGGATACGAAAATATTGCCAGCCCCAGTGGCCGTGCAATTCCAAGTGACAACAGCCCCTGTCACAGTGGGAGGAAAATTAATGGTCAGGGCGCTGCCGCCAAAAGCATTGGCATTAGCGATCACCGAAACAATACCGCCGGTAGAAATGTTAATCGAATTAATTGTTGAAATGGGATTCGCCACATTGGTATAACCAATGTCTGTAATCGTTGCATTTTGTCCCGATCCAATATTCAAAGAAGCATTTGAAGCATAGGCATCTTGTACCATGGTTTGAGCAGTTCTTGCCGCCCCTAGAAGTTCAGCAGTTTTCGAACGATAGGTATAATTGCGGTAAGCCGGGGTAGCAACCGCGGCTAAGATGCCGATGATTGCTACCACGATCATGAGTTCTATGAGTGAAAAGCCAGAAGATCTTTTCATGCACTCATTTTACCTACAAGAGGAGGGAGCGTATTTTGTATTACCACTTGCGGTACAAACCCAATTCACGGCTCCTGTGGTAGTACTATAGTTTGGAGTCAAGATGAGGCTTAAGGAGGAGCCACCGGGCATACCAGTTGCTGTTGGATTCAGAACAATAGTGATATTACCTTGACCACTAACACTAGTACTAGTAATCATCGTGGATGCGAGGTTACCAGTACCGGCTTGGGCATCAGTTGAGGGATAAACAGCGGTGTTACTACTTTTGACGATGATATATTCGGAAACGGCGGACTTTAGTGTACTGGCTGCGCCCATGGCCTCGGATACACGGGCGCGGACTAGGTAATCCTGGTAAGCTGGCACACCAATGGCGGCCAAGATACCAATGATTGCAATCACAATCATTAATTCGATCAAAGAGAAACCTCTTTGTAATTGTTTTGAGATTTGTAGGGGGTTTAGGGTGTTACAGGTAGACATGGTTTTTCTCCGATAGGTCTTTTGATACCCATAAAACCAAGCAAGTCTAATGCCAAACTTTCAAAATTTTATACAATTATTTGATTTTTATGGTGAAAAAATAAAAATCTAAACAAACAAAAGCAAGATGAAAACTACCCTTAAAGCAATCTTTGTCTAAAATTGGGGAAGCAGGGGCAAAAAATTAGCACTCTTGAGCCTTGATCGAGCTATGTGCGCAGACATTCTTTGGGTAAATAGGCTTGAAGTTTTGTTTCACCTGCTGTGTACGAGCATTTCCAAGTCAAGCCCCCTAGCTCATGATCTTCAGTTTCTAATTTTAGAACAAAAGTATTAAGGGTTTTGAGATCAGATTCAGCAATGCCCAAAGCTGCCATGGAAAGTTTAAGTTCTATATTGCCTTGTTTGATTTCAAAGCCTTCTATCCAAGGGAATTGTTTTTTCCAATGGGTAAGTTCTGGGATCGGAATGAGTTTATCAGAGATATCTTCTTTTTTCTGACCGTTCAAGCGTTCTTCGGCAATGGCCAACTTATAGGGCTGCATTTGAACGAGGGTGGAAGTAATCTTGGTTTTAGCCATCATGCGGTTAAAATTGGGCATGCCAATACCCACAAGTAGGCCAATAATCGTAATGGTGACCAGGAGTTCCATCAAGGTAAAGCCCTGGCTAAATTGGGGGTTAAATTTGGCTTGGACTTGCTTGTTTTGTGGCTTTGTTGTATACATAGGCGCATATTAACATAAAAATAAAAGCCGAGGTAGCTCAGTTGGTAGAGCAACTGATTCGTAATCAGTAGGTCGGAGGTTCGATCCCTCTTCTCGGCACCAGGCCCTTATTTTAAGAAAAAAAGTGAGAGCCAAAATTTAAGAATCCAAAAGTTCCAACGGCAGCCACACCTAGACCCAGTAATACTTTCTTTAAACTGGCTAGTTTTAAAATGCGATGCAGGGCAAAAACCAAGAGGGTTTGATTTGCTCCAGCCAGACCTAAAAGGGTGAAAAAATGCTCGCCTTGAGCATTCACCAAGCTATTAGCCAAAGTACGTATTTGCTCAGAACCCAAAACAGGGAAAATGGGGGTGAGGTAGGAGCCAAAAGATAAAATAAGAGCCAAAAATAGTTTGTTCATAAAACTATACTTCAGGATAGCATGCTAAAAAGTATAGAAATTTGCTCATTTTGATTTCAATATTCTCGCTACTACTGTTAGTTATAGGTCGATTTATTCTCCAAAATAAATCGACCTACGAGGAAGGTATGGCTACTTTCTTAGAATTGAAATAAAATTTAGATGGCGTAGTTCATATAGAAGGCTATACCAAAACGCATGCGCTTCCCCTATAATGACGTTTTACGTCATATTAGGGGAGTCTTTTTCATGTCAGATCACAAAATCAAAGCCTTGAGTGCGGTATTGAGTCAGGCGGAACGTCAATTCGGAAAGGGTATAATTATGAGAATGGGTGATGGTCGACCTGTTGAGCCCGTTTCTGTGATTTCTACAGGCTCCATCGGTTTGGATATGGCATTGGGCATAGGCGGTTTACCGAAGGGACGCGTCACTGAAATTTATGGTCATGAGTCTTCCGGAAAAACGACTTTGGCCTTACAAGTTTCTGCAGAATGCCAAAAACAGGGGGGTACGGTAGCATTTATAGACGCAGAACATGCCTTGGATGTTAGTTATGCTGAAAGATTAGGCGTGAAAGTTGAAGATTTATTAATCTCCCAGCCAGATACTGGCGAACAGGCGCTTGAAATTACAGACATTCTGGTTCGATCGGGGGCAGTGGATTTGGTGGTGATCGACTCGGTGGCTGCCCTAACGCCCAAAGCTGAAATTGAAGGAGAGATGGGGGATCAGCACATGGGCTTACAAGCACGTTTGATGTCTCAGGCCTTAAGAAAACTCACAGCCAATATCAAACGTTCGAATACTTTGGTGATTTTCATTAATCAAATTCGAATGAAAATTGGTGTGATGTTTGGTAATCCAGAAACCACAACAGGCGGCAATGCACTTAAATTTTATGCATCTGTGCGTTTGGAAGTCAGACGTTCTGGGGTGATTAAAAAAGGCGAAGAAATATTGGGCAATGAAACCAAAGTCAAAGTGGTTAAAAACAAAGTAGCCCCGCCCTTTAAACAAGCCGAATTTGAAATATTATATGGTCAAGGGATTTCCCGCTTGGGTGAAGTGATTGATTTTGGCGTTCAATTTAATTTTATAGACAAAGCAGGGGCTTGGTACAGCTACAATGGCATTAAAATTGGTCAAGGCAAAGAGAATGTAAAACAATACTTTGAGGAAAATCCGAAAATAGCCCAAGAAATAGAAGCTAAAATCAGAACACATTTGTCTAGTCTGACAAAAGCAAAACCCGCAGCGAGCACAGAATCAGTGGATCTAGAAGAGGAAGCTTTAGAACATGCAGACTAAAACATTGGGGCAAATTCGCCAAGCTTTTTTGGATTTTTTTGTAAAAAAGGGACATGCTCTGGTTCCGAGTTCACAGCTGATTCCTTTGAATGATCCGACCTTGTTGTTTACCAATGCAGGAATGGTGCAATTTAAAGATGTGTTTTTGGGCCAAGACAAAAGAAACTACAGCAGGGCAACCAGTAGTCAGCGTTGTATTCGTGCGGGTGGAAAACACAATGATCTAGAAAATGTGGGCTATACAGCACGACACCATACTTTTTTTGAGATGTTGGGTAATTTTAGTTTCGGAGATTATTTCAAACGTGAAGCGATTCAATATGCTTGGGAATTTCTAACCCAAGTGTTAGAATTGCCCCGAGAAAAATTATGGATCACCGTTTATGAGGAAGATCAAGAAGCAGAGAAGATCTGGTTGGAAGAAATTGGTATTTCGGCTAAACAATTTTCGCGCTGTGGTATGGCGGATAACTTCTGGGCCATGGGTGACACAGGCCCCTGTGGTCCTTGCAGTGAAATTTATTATGATCATGGGGCGACAATAGCTGGCGGTCCTCCAGGATCAGGTGAAGATGGTGATCGCTATGTTGAAATTTGGAACTTGGTTTTCATGCAATACAATCGCAATGCTCAAGGCGAATTAAGCCCTCTCCCCAAACCTTCGGTAGATACAGGCATGGGTTTAGAACGCATAGCAGCAGTGATGCAAGGCGTACATAGTAATTATGACATTGATTTGTTTCAGCATATTATTCGGGCTATTCAAGATTTGGATCCTAAAATCGAGATCAGTAACCATAAACGCCATAGCTTAAATGTCCTGGCGGATCACATCCGTTCAACTGTATTTTTAATCATGGATGGGGTATTGCCCAGCAATGAAGGCCGAGGTTATGTGCTACGGCGTATCATGCGGCGTGCTTTAAGACATGGCCAGCAGTTAGGTTTTAAATTGCCATTTTTCCATCATCTGGTGTCTGCACTTTCTACCTGCATGGGAGATTTTTACCCTGAATTAGAAAAATCTAAGCAAAGAATTACAGAGGCCATACGGGCTGAAGAAGAACAATTTGATCGCACCCTTTCTCAGGGATTGAAAATTTTCAAAGCCGGTCTAGAACAACTGGAGCAATTGGGAAGTACTAAAATGCTGCCTGCAGAGTTGGTGTTCAAGCTTTATGATACCTATGGTTTCCCAGTGGATTTAACAGCAGACATGGCCCGAGAAAGGAATTTAGAGATTGACACAGAGGGCTTTCAAGCTTTAATGGCCCAACAAAAAGAAAGAGCACGAGTGGCCAGTCAATTTTCTGTCCAGGACTCTAAAAACTTAGAGGTGGGCGATTTACCGCCTACAGAATTTTTGGGCTATGAAACCCTCGAACATTCAGCTAAAATTCTAAAAATTTCTGAAACAGAAAACCCTAGAATATTTAAAATTGTTTTGGATAAAACACCTTTTTATCCAGAGGGCGGTGGCCAGGTTGGGGATTTGGGTTTACTGCAACAGGCTGAATTGGGCTTAAAATTAAAAGTTTTAAATACCTACAAAATTGGCAAGATTTTTATTCATGAGGCAGAATCTGAATTTCTGGAAGATTCAAAACAAGTATTAAAAGCTTTAAAAGTAGGCTTGGTATTGAAAGCACAAGTGTTTGAGAGCACGCGTTTGCCTACCATGCGTAATCACTCGGCCACGCATTTGATGCATGCAGCTTTAAGAAAAGTTTTGGGCGAGCATGTGATTCAAAAAGGCTCTTTGGTAGATGCACAACGTTTGCGTTTTGATTTTACACACAATAAGCCCTTAACAGCCCAAGAGATAGAAAAAATATCCAATCTTGTGAATGCAGAAATTTTGCGCAATACCCCAGTTAAAATAGAGCATTTGAATTTGGAGCAGGCCAAAAGCAAAGGGGCGATGGCCTTGTTTGGTGAAAAATACGATGAAGTGGTTAGAACCTTAAGCATGGGGCAGAATGATTTTTCCATCGAGCTCTGCGGTGGCACCCATGTGTCTAGAACGGGCGATATTGGTCTGTTTCACTTGCTGAGTGAAACAGGCATTGCCTCGGGTGTTCGGCGTATAGAGGCTATAACAGGCGAGGCTGCCTATGTCTTTTTTACTCAAACGGTAAATACTTTGAAAAACGCTCAAGGCATTGTAGAAGCCCAAGATGAAAATTTCTTAAACAAACTGCAAGATTTGAAACAAAATTTTAAAAAAGCCAATCAAGAATTAGAAGCTTTGAAAATACAAAATTTACAAACTAGATTTGCTAAAATCATGCAAGAGAGTTTTGTTTTAGATACACAAAGTGCTCAAGGTGTTCAAGTTTTGTTGAAGCATTTGGACTTTGATCTAGAGCCTCAAAATTTACGTGTCTTGATTCAGGAATTTAAATCTAAACATCACAATCAAAAAGCGCTCATTGTTCTAGGCGCCAAATTTGGAGACAAAGCTTATTTGGCTGCGGGCTTAAGTTCAGATTTGGTGGCTGCTAAATTATCCGCCCAAGATTTGATTAAAAAAATAGCAGTGCCTATTCAAGGCAATGGTGGTGGCAAAGCTGATTTTGCACAAGCCGGAGGTTCAGATGTTTCAGGCTTAGAAAAAGCCTTGAAATTAGCTATGGATCTCTTAAAAACGGAGTATGCAAACAAATGATGAAAGGAGATAATTTTTGTGAAAGGCTCTAGGCTTCTGGTTCAAAAATTTGGAGGCACTTCTGTCGGTAATTTTGAACGCATAGGCCTGGTTGCGGATAAAATCATTCAAAGCCGATTAACGGGGGATGAAGTAGTGGTGGTGGTTTCTGCCATGGGAGGAGAAACTGATCGTTTAGAACACATGGCTTATCAAGTGGCCGAGGCACCGAATAAACGTGAAATGGATGTATTATTAGCCAGTGGGGAACAAATCACGGTGGCTTTATTAGCAATGGCCTTAGAACAAAGAGGCTATCGGGCCAAATCTTACTTGGGTTTTCAAGTGCCTATACGTACCAATGGTATTCATCGTGATGCAAGGATCACAGAAATAGATACCAGGAAAATATTCGAAGATTTAAAACAAAAGACCATTCCTATTGTGGCAGGTTTTCAAGGCTTTGATGTTCATTGTAATCTTACAACCTTGGGGCGTGGTGGTTCAGATACCACTGCTGTTGCATTAGCAGCTGTGCTACATGCAAATGAATGTCAAATTTTTACAGATGTAGAAGGTGTTTATACCGCAGATCCAAGAATTGCTGTAAATGCACGAAAACTAAATAAAATTACCTTCGAAGAAATGCTTGAAATTTCTAGTTTGGGTGCAAAAGTGTTGCAAATTCGTTCCGTGGAATTTGCAGGTCGTTATAAAATTCCATTGCGTGTACTGTCTACATTTGTGGATGGCCCTGGAACATTAATTACTTTCGAGGAAAATGTTGTGGATAATCCTATTATTTCTGGTATAACTTACCATCGTGACGAGGCCAAAGTATTGCTTCGAAATCTACCCTATGCAGGTAATACGCTGGCAGATATTTTTGAAATCATGGCAAAATCCGATATTTGTGTGGATGTTATCGTTCAAAACCAACCCAGCGACGGTTTGTTTGATCTGGCTTTTACGGTGCATCGAAAAGATTTTCAAGAAACTTTAAAATTAATTCATCAATACGTTCAAAAAAAACACTTGCAAAATGTGCTTGTTTTAGGAGATGATAGGGTGGCTAAGCTATCCTTGATTGGTGTAGGTATGCGTTCTTATGCGGGAATTGCAAGTAAAATGTTCCAAATCCTTGCACAAGAAAACATTGCTATACAACTCATTTCTACTTCGGAGATTAAAGTATCTGTTGTAGTGGACGAAAAGTACATAGAGCAAGGCGTAAACGCCCTGCATCGCTCTTTCGTTTTAGAGGAACAATTAAAGGAAGCTTAGAGACCTTAATTAAAAATTTTTAGAATAAGCCACATTGTTGGTAAGGATAGGAGAGAGAGTTATGTTGATCTTAACAAGACGCATTGGTGAAACTTTGATGATAGGTGACAATGTCACTGTAACTGTTTTGGGTGTTAAAGGCAATCAAGTCCGAATTGGCGTGAATGCTCCCAAAGATGTTTCCGTGCATCGTGAAGAAATTTATCAGCGTATCCAAAAAGAAAAATTGGATCGCTTGCTTTATTTAGAACAGGCTTTACAAAATTCTGGTCACGCATTACCTGCAGAAGTAGAAGCACAATTGGCTGCCTATAACCGTGAAAGATTGGCCAAACAAAGTGAATACGATTATCAGGATGATGATTTTGATCAACAGGATGAAGATCGAAATTACAATCAGTAATGGCTGCTAGCGAAACTTGAGATAGGAGGCCCCTGTTACCCATGGTTTTGTTTGGCTCTGAAAAAGGCTTGACAATGTATGGGGCAAGGGCTTAATATCTTCCAACACGGAGAGATGGCCGAGCGGCTGAAGGCGCTCCCCTGCTAAGGGAGTATGGGGTACTAAAAGCTCCATCGAGGGTTCGAATCCCTCTCTCTCCGCCACCCTGCGCCCTTAGGGCTTCGGGCGGCAAGCCATAAGCATTGAAGGCCCAACCTAGCAAAAACCATGTGCGCCCGTAGCTCAGCTGGATAGAGTACCTGGCTACGAACCAGGCGGTCGGGAGTTCGAATCTCTCCGGGCGCACCATTTTTTTGCTATAACTTAATACATGAATTCAGCACTCAATAATCAGACCAATAATAACAGTCATAGCAACAATAGCAAAAACCCAAATTTAAAGGGTGTGCCTGCTTCTTTTCCAAAAAATCCAGAAGAAGTATTTATGGCAGCAAACATGGCTTTTGAAGTTTGTGATCATTTGCCTAAAGAAGCCTTCTTAATTCGTTCTCAACTTTTACAAACCAAAGAGGGTTTGGTTTTATTGATCTTGCCAGTGGGTAAAATATTAGAATTAGATTTTTTGAGTCAAAATTTAAATACCCCTTGCTCTGGGGTGTTTGATTTTGAAAACAATCCGAGTGGCTGGACAGGCTATTTTTCTCCAGCATTGCCTTCTTTGTATGCACTTAGCCAGACCTTTGTAGATAATAGCATTAGAAATCTGGAGGCAGGGGAGTTTTTGTATTTATTAAACGATCAGAAAAATAACTTTATAAAATTGAACCAAAAAGCTTTTGTGGCGTATTGCATCCAAGAAAATGTGATTTTTATGGATTTGTATAGTTCTACAGATAAAGACAGTAAGTTATTTACAGATTATGCTTTTTTAAAACAAAGAACAAAAATTCGCTTGGAAGAAATTACAGAATTGCCAACCATCCCCTCCATGGTTGATGAATTGCTAAAACTCAGAGTTAATCCAGAGGCGAATGCCGAAGATTTAGCCCATTTGGTGGAAAAGGACCCCAGTTTGGCAGCTCAAGTCATAGCCTGGGCCAATTCTCCTTTTTATGGTTATGCCATGAATATTGCCAGCGTTGAAGAGGCCATCATGAAAACTCTGGGTTATGATTTGGTAATGAATTTAGCATTGGGTGTGGCCTTGGGCTCCAGCATGAAATTACCCAAAGAAGGCCCCCTGGGCTTGGAACGGTATTGGAGGAACTCCATTTATGTTGCCAGTTTGTCTCAAATGCTTTTGGAAGTTTATGCCAGAAAAAGTAAAAAAAATGGCAGTCCAAATCCTGGTTTAAAAAAAGGCAGCGCTTATTTAGCTGGTTTATTGCACAATTTTGGTTATTTGATCTTGGGGCAGCTGTTTTTACCTCAGTATCGTCTATTGCTTGATCAACTAGTATTGAATCCCTTTGTTAATTTGATTGAATTAGAAAACAAGATCTTAGGAATCAATCATTCTGAATTAGCCGCCTGGTTACTAAAAAAATGGAATTTACCAGAAACAATTGTTCAGGCTGTAGCAGAACATCATGCATTAGATCTTAAATTAGAATCTCAGGTCCTGAATCATTATGCGCATGTGGTACAAATCAGTAATTACTTATTGGCCCAGGATGGTCTGGGTGAATTTGCAAATCGATTTTGGTATTATGAACCACTTGATCAAGAATACGAAGATCAATATCAGCGCTTTAGGGCTCAAAAAGAGAGCTTAGAAATTTGGTTAAAAGATTTAAAAAATGTGTAGGTGATGTGAATAATGGAAAATAAATGGCAGATCTTAGTCGTGGACGACGAAGATATGATCAGAACTAATCTCCAAGCTTATTTGGAGGATGAAAACTATCCTGTCATGGTTGCAGAGAGCGGCGAAAAAGCAGTTGAAATTGTGAAATTAGGTCTTTTTACCCCAGATGTAGCGGTTGTTGATATGCGTTTGCCCAACATGGATGGCAATTCCGTTATTTTAGCTTTGAATGAATTGAATCCTAAGATT
>JBJSZW010000065.1:0-9197 GCA_046090565.1 Gammaproteobacteria bacterium | reverse complement strand
AAGGCTTGCTTTTTTCACTTGAAACCATCATAAGCCCTGAGGGCTTAAGTCTCTTTGATGTTTTAAGTTCTTATGAACCTTCCAACTACAAAGCCTCTAATCTTATAAACGAGTTATTTCTTAACGAGTTATTTCTTCTTGAACCAATCTCCTCAAAAATTATGTTCTGGATATTACTCAATGATTCATCTTTTTTTAAAAATAATTTCGATCAAATTTCTAGGCAATCAAATTTCTCAAGCCTTATAAATAATGATGGCGATAATATTTTAATGTTTCTTTTAAAAAAACGGCCCACACTTTCTTCAGACATCATAAATTTGATATTAGATTCAAAATTGATTGATCCAAACTCTAAAGATTCTAACGGAAAAGACCTGCTTTCTATTGCCATAGAATACAGCACTTATGATTTTTCAAAAATTTTTAATAGTTTATTAGAACAAGGCGCCCAACCAAGCATTCAACACATAGTTGATCTAATTAAAAAACAACCCTATCAATGGATTGATATTTTTAAAGGGCTTATAAAAAAAATTACTTGTCCAAATAAAATTTCAGACAATCAAACTTTAATTGAATTTTTATTTGAAATAAATCCAAAACTTGATCTTATAGAGTCATTAGAAGCAATCATTGAAAACATGCATTTGGATTTAAAATCTGGTATTGTGCCTGAACAATTTTGGCTACCCGTTTGCGCCAATGCATCGAAAAAACAAAACCGTTTATCTGGTTATTTTTTATTTGAAATAGTTAAAAAATATCCAATTGATCTTTCTATTAAAATCAAAGATCGAACTTTATTTGAGTTGTTAAAGATAAGTTCATTAGAATCAGATATTCAGAATTCTAACAAAATATTTAAAGAATTATTAGAAAATAAAGCCTGGGGCATAAATCAGCTCCCTGCTGAGCTTAAAAATATCTTTGAAGACCTTCTCCCAGCATCTATTGTCCGTGAAGGGTTGATTCGAGATTATATAAAAAAAAATTCTCTCCCTGAAATAAACTCTAAACCATGGTTTAAGTTAATCCAGATGCTATTTGAGTCTGATGATTGTTTTAAACACAAAAATAAAGATCAGAAAGATTCTATCGTTTTTTCTCACAAATTCTCTCTTAATGGCTTAATCGAACTTTCTGAAAAGAATTCTATTGATTTAGAAGGCTCGGACAATAAATTTTTTATTATCGTATTGTTAGAATCTTTCAGCTTATTTATTAAAAATAATCCAAATGAAGACTCTTTAAAAGAATTACATGAAATTAATCAGATTTTAATGCGTTCTGCTTTATTTTCAAATAACGACAGATTAAAATTAAATTCAGAAGAAAAAATGGGACTTACACAAAATGCTTTCCCCTCTGTTTCATTTTTTCCAGCGGGCTGGAAAGGGCATGGAACATCTATTGTTATAGATAAAAGAAATGGTTTATTTTATCGCTGCAACAAAGGCAGTGGTTTAATTGAAAAGGATATCATCGAAATTTACACGATTAATAAACCTCGAAATTTAACGCATGATCTGATTGAAAAATTAAACAAAAGTACTAAAGAAAATCAAAAATTCATACAAGAAGAAATCATCACATTATTGGATTTGAAATTTTTAGAAGCTATTTCTGGAAAGCCCCAAACCGTCGGGAATTGTGCTTGGGCTGGTCTTAAATGCGGTTTGAGGGCCTTATTGATGTGTTATTTCTCAAAAGATATCGCGCGTCAAATCTATAAAGATTGGTCCAGTTTTGATAAAAATAATGCATTTGAATTCTATCGTTTAAAATATCAGAATAGCTCATTTTTTACAGAAATAGCCATTCGTTTCCTTGAAATTCATCATGGTTCAAACAAACACAAGTTGCGTTGTTTAAGTTTGGCAGAACATCTGATGAGTGAAAAACCTAAGGAACTTATAAGCTATTTTAGTTCTACAGATAAAATCTCTATGAGCCTTGCACTTAGCAAATTTAAAAACCCTGAAAATAAGGATTATGTTGAAGAAACTCATCGAAACTGGGCTGGATTTGGCTTAATAGAAAAAGAGCGCCGCACTAAACCTAGTCCTGAAATTGAAATTTATACAGCCCTAATATCGAAAGAACCTGAGGCTGTAGAAAAAGCAATTGAAAATCTACTGCTACTTGAAAAAACAGAATCAGGATTTCAACTCTATTACGGTTGGACCCCATTGCATTTTATTGCGAGTTTAAATGATATTGATTTATTAAGAAAAATACCTCAAGAAATAATTATAAAATGGGTTAATCAAGAAAATCAAGATAAAAAAACACCTGTTTTTTACACAGGGTCCACAGAAGTTGCCAAATACTTAGTCAGTTGTGGCGCTGTTTTAGAAACAGGAGAAGACTTTGATTCTTTATTAAATCAATGCATCTCCGATTTGAAATATCAAATGGTCGATTATTTACTTTCTAAAGGAATTCACCCTAATTCGGAAACAGGTTATGTCTTAGGATGGGTTGGAGATATTCGTTTATTAACTTTATTTTTAGAATATAACAGCGGCGTTTTCATAAAAAACATTATGGGGCAAACTTATTTTGGAGCAACTATTTTTCATTCTGCAGCCAAAGGACATCATTTTGAATTTATTAAATTTTTATTTTCAAGAAATCTTTGTATTGAAGAACAAGATCCCAATGGCTTTTTACCTGAACACTGGCTCCTTTCTAGCTCTGGAAAAGATGAGTCAAAAAAGGAAGCCAGATTAAAAACGCTAGAAGCGCTTTTTTCATACCCAAAAAAGAATCTAATATTTACGTTTAGAGCACAAATACATCGAACAAGAACAAATTTAAGTGATCTTGATTCCAGTACTTTGCAATCTGTTCTTCCGGATTTTCAAGAAGAAAAAGAAAAAAAGATTCCTAATGCTACAGAATCAGATTTGCAGCATTTTAATTCGACTTTTACGCCAAAATCGATTTACCAATGCCTAACTACTTTTGGTTCAAAGCTACATGCTGCTATTTCTCATAAAGACATCCCCTCTATAAGAGCCTGTATTGCTCAAGATTTGAAGTTAAATTGGAATGCGGTGATGCCACCTTTTTCAACTGCGCCCTTGCATGCTGCCATAGGCACCAAAAATCTAGAAATTTATCTTCTAATTGCCAACTTACCTTTTATTGATTTTAATTTACAAGCCAATACCTTAGAATATCCCTTACACATGGCTATCGCCTATGGGGCTCACGCAATCCTCAAAGATCTTCTGACTCGCCCTAAAATTGATCTTAATACCAAATCTTTAGGAGATTATACGCCTTTAATGGAAGCGGTTGATCGAGATGATCTGATTTCTGTTAAAATGTTAATGCAGGATCCTAGGGTACGTTTGGATTTAAAAAACAAACAAGGAAAAACAGCTTTGGATCTTGCCGAAAATAAACCCAAGATTTTTGAATTTTTCAGAACATCAAATAGACTTTTTGAATTTTCTTGCATGCCTGATACTAAACCACAAACCCAGCTCAAATAAAAACCACATGGGTAGGGCCAATAAAATTTGGGAAACAACATCGGGTGGGGTGAGTAACATGCCTAAAACAAATGCGCCAACAATCACATAGCGCCTACAGGCTTTTAAATCTTGGGCTGAAACAATATCAAACAAAACCAGTAAATAGGCAATTAAGGGCACTTGGAAAGCCAGGCCACCGGCTAAAACCAATTGCCATACAAAATCTAGATAATTGCGAATATCGTTCATCATCACTACGTTTTGAGGTAAGATAGAACTAAAAAAGCGGAGTGCCATGGGTACAATAATAAAAAAGCTAAAACAAGAGCCTAAATAAAATAAACCTGTACTAAATCCAAATAAATATTTTGTTTTTTTAAGTTCATGTTTGTACAAAGCTGGCAATACAAAACCCCATATTTGATGTAACCAATAGGGGGCTGTAAAAAAGATACTGAATAAAGCGGCCAATTTCATTGGAATCATAAAAGGCGCTGTAACATCTACTGCAATCAATTGGTAATCTTTTGAGGCCAAAGACAAGGTAGGCTTGCAAAACCAATAAAATAAATGTTCTGAAAAAAACCAAGCGATTAAAAATACGAACACAAAGCTTAATAATATTTTAATTAAGCGGCTTCTTAATTCTATCAGATGCCAAGCAAAGGCTTCATAATCCATTTTTTAAAAACTGAAAAATTTTAATGATTTGAATAGGCCTTAAAACAATAATTGCAATCATTAAAATTAAAATAATTTGCCAAAACATAAACAATCAATTACTGTGGTTTAATATCGTTATTTGAATCAAAACCCTCAAAATTTAGGCCTTTTTTAAAATTTCGAATCGCGTGGCCTAAATCTTCCCCTATGGTTCTTAAACGTTTGGTTCCAAACAGTAAAAGGACTATTAGGAAAATTAAAATCAAAGAACCCGGACTAATGCCCCCTAATCCCATTTATTTGCCTCCTAAAATATGTGCATGCAAATGAAACACTTCTTGGCCCCCAGCACTACCGGTATTAAATTGTGTTTTAAAACCACTCAAACCTATTTGTTTGGCAATTCTAGGAATCACCAGCATTAAATTTCCCATCAAGGTTTTGTGGTATTCTGTTACATGATTCAAACTTTCAATGTGTTCTCTGGGAATAACCAAGACATGGGTTGGTGCTTTTGGCCTAATGTCTTTAAAGGCAACGAAATTTTCATCTTGATATAAAAAATCTGTTGCTACTTCGCCGTTTAAGATTTGACAAAAGATACATTTTTGCATATTTTTGATTCCAGTGCTTAATTAAGGCTTTAAGTTTATAGCTTATAGTTTATATCCAATCCACAAACCTATCAAGAAAACAGATACGAAACCTAAAAATTTTGTAAATCCAGAAGTTTTATCGCCTTGAATTGGGAGAATTTCGGAAACCCTGAAGCCTTGTTGTTCTAAATGCTTAGGCAAATCTGGCAATTTCGCTAGCCAATAAGGCAGATTCGCTTTGAATTTTCTAAAAAAGGCTCTGTGTCCTAATTCAGATTTTAACCAGGTTTCCAAAAAGGGCTTGGCTGTTTTCCATAAATCTAATGCTGGGTACAATTGTCTTCCTAAGCCTTCTATGGCTATTAAGGTTTTTTGTAATAGAATTAATTGGGGTTGGATTTCCATTTTAAAGCGATTAGCGGTTTGAAACAGACCTAGTAAGGTCCGTCCAAAAGAAATTTCCGCTAGAGGCTTGGCAAAAATAGGCTCACATACTGTACGTATCGCCATTTCAAATTCATCTATCCGTGTATTTCTAGGAATCCAGCCCGATTCTACATGCAAAACAGCAACTTTGCGATAATCCCTATTAAAAAAAGCCAATAAATTTTCTGCCAAATAATTTTGATCATGGGGGGACAAAGATCCCATGATTCCAAAATCCAAAGCCATGTATTGAGGCTGATCAGGATTTACAGGATTCACCCAAACGTTGCCAGGATGCATGTCTGCATGAAAAAAACAATCTCTAAATACCTGGGTGAAAAAAATTTCAACGCCTCGTTCTGCCAAACTTTTTAAATTAATTTTTGCCTGCTTTAAAGCCTCTATATTTGAAACTGGAATACCTGTTATTTTTTCAGAGACCATCATTTTTTTTGTACTGTATTCCCATGCAATTTTAGGAACATACAATAAATTTGAATTTTCAAAATTACGCCTTAATTGCGAAGCATTGGCCGCCTCTCTTAACAAATCCAATTCATCTAAGAGCGTTTTTTCTAATTCTAAAATAACATTTCTTAGTTTTAACTGTTTTAAATTTTTATTAAACGCCTCTAAAAAACAGACCATTAATTTGATCCAAGCAAAATCTTTTTTAATTGTTTTTTCTATGTTGGGTCTTAATATTTTAATGGCCAGGGCTTGGCCTTTTTTGCTTCTTGCTTCATACACTTGTGCAATAGATGCTGATGCCAACGGTTCTGGATTAAAAAATTCAAAAGCCTGATCAATGCTTTGACTTAATTCTTTTTCTATTATTTTAATCGCTTTTTTGTTCGAGAAAGGCGGCACTTGATCTTGTAACTTAATTAATTCCATTGCAAATTCATCGGATAAAATATCCACACGCGTGGATAATAACTGACCAAACTTTACAAAAATAGGGCCTAAAGCTTCTAAACCACAACGAAATTTCTGAGCCCTAGATTTTTTTAAATTCAAACCCTGTTTTAATGCAATCCAAATAACTTCAAATACTCTTAGGAATTTAAGCATTGAAGCCTTTCTTTTGGTTATTTTTTTGATTATTTTTTTCAAGGATTTTTATCTTTGCATCTAAGCGCTCAGCCCGAATATACAAAGATTCAACTTGATTGTAGAATAATTTAATTTGCTCTTTATTGGGAGCTGCTAGAGCTGCTTTAAGCAATTTAATGCTATGGATCACATAGATATTATCCATCATGTCTAATTTTATGTTATTCATGCCCTCCCAAAATTGGCTTAAAATGGGTAAATCGCCCTCTATTTTTAAGCCCTGTTGGCAAGCTTCCATTAAATTTTCTGTTAAAATAAAACTAGTATAGCTTTTGATAGGCCCCATTACATAACAGAAAGCTTTTTTATTTAATACTGGATTTGGCTCTGGCATTTTATTTTCAATTTCTAATTCTAAAAAATCATTTACTGTAAATTTTAAAATAAAATCAGATGCTAATAAATTAGAAAAAGCATAGCTATGTTGCTGTAAAAGATATTCGGCCATTTTTTCAACTAGAAATACATTAGATTTTATAAGCAGCATGAATATAAACCAGTCCGAAAGACAAAGATTGGGCCTTAGATCTTTTGAAACCTGCTTGTTCCAAATGTTTTAAAAGCTGATCAGGCGACATAAACGTTTGAATAGATTCAGCCAAATAGCGATATGATGCTTCATCCTGAGTAATCATTTTTCCTAATTGCGGTAAAATGGTCAAAGTATAAAATTTATACAGAGGCTCAAAACGCCCCTTATAAGCAAACAATTCTAGAATTAATAATTTTCCACCCGGTTTTAATACTCGGTAGATTTCTTTTAAAGCCAGAGGTTTGTCTGTAACATTTCTAAAACCAAAAGCAATGATCACACTGTGAAAAGTTTCTGAGGCAAAAGGTAGAGATTCCGCATAACTTTGGGTCCAATCCAAACCTGCAATGCCTTGGTCTAATAGTTTGAATTGCCCCACTTGCATCATATTAAAATTTGGATCACAAGGCACAACAAATCCCCCTTGTTTAGCATCTAATTTTCTGTCAATCTTTGCGCTTAAATCTCCTGTGCCTGTGGCTAAATCTAAAATCCTATGATGCGGTCTTATTTCTAGTTTATTCACTGCCGTTTCTTTCCATAATCGATGCAAGCCTAGAGACATCAGATCATTCATGCAATCGTAGCGATCGGCTACGGCATTAAATACATCCTGTACCAAACTGGTTTTTACCGTAGAAGCAACCTGCTTAAAACCAAAATTTTCCATTTATTTAATCTTATAAAATAAATCTTGATAAATCATCGTCTTTAACTAAATTGCCCAATTGTTTGTCTACATAGGCCGCATCAATAGATACTTGTTTGTCTTTTAATTCGCTGGCATTAAAAGAAATTTCTTCTAACAATCTTTCCATCACGGTATGTAGCCTTCTGGCACCTATGTTTTCTGTTTTTTCATTCACATGCCAGGCTATCTCTGCAATTTTTTCAATACCTGTTTTTTCGAATACCAAATCTACTCCTTCTGTTTTTAAAAGGGCGCTATACTGTTCGCTTAAACAAGCATCAGGCTCTGTTAAAATACGAACAAAATCTTCAGCTTTTAAGGCATTTAATTCAACACGAATAGGTAAGCGCCCCTGTAATTCTGGAATTAAATCCGAAGGTTTTGAAAGATGAAAAGCACCAGAGGCTATAAATAAAATATGATCCGTTTTAACGATACCGTATTTGGTTGAAACGCTGCAGCCTTCTATCAAAGGCAATAAATCTCTTTGAACGCCTTCGCGAGAAACTTCCCCACTGCCTGCACGTTCGGAACGCTGGGTGATTTTATCAATTTCATCCAAAAATACAATCCCTGTTTGCTCAACCAATTCTAGTGCCTTGGTTTTCAAATTTTCATCGTTTACCAATTTGCTTTCTTCTTCTTCCTGAACTATTTTTAAGGCATCTTTGACTTTTAATTTACGTTTTCGGATTTTCTCAGAAGAGATATTTTGAAACATACTCTGCAATTGCTGGGTCATTTCCTCCATGCCAGGAGGGGCCATAATTTCAACACCAATGGCCGCTCGTGTGAGTTCTAATTCTACTTCCTTATCATTTAATTCACCGGCTCTTAGCTTGGTTCGAAGTAATTTCCGCGCAGCTGATTCTTCTGATGTTTTTGAAAGCTCCCATGTTTCGGGCTCTTGATTTTTTTCTTCTTCCTCTTTTACACGAGGCAAAAGCGCATCTAGAATTCTTTCTTCAGCCGCCTGCATGGCCTTTGTTTTTATTTTTTCAATTTCTTCCAAACGCAATTGCTTCACAGCGATTTCTACCAGATCTCGGATAATGGAATCCACATCTCGCCCAACATAACCTACTTCTGTAAATTTAGTCGCTTCAATTTTTATAAAAGGAGCTTGGGCTAATTTTGCCAGGCGTCTAGCAACCTCGGTTTTACCAACGCCAGTGGGACCAATCATTAAGATATTTTTAGGCACAATTTCAGTGCGCAAGGGTTCTGGGATCTGCATCCGGCGGTATCTGTTTCTTAAAGCAATGGCCACTGCTCTTTTGGCATCATTTTGACCAATAATATGCTTGTTTAATTCCATCACTATTTCTTGAGGCGTTAAATTAATCATTATTCTTTCACTTCCAAACTTTCAAAGGTAAAATTATCATTCGTATAAACACAAATACTGGCTGCAATTTTTAAAGATTGCTCTACAATCGCTTGGGCACTCAACTGAGTATGCTCCATTAGGGCAATCGCTGCTGATTGGGCGTAAGCTCCTCCGGATCCAATGGCTATTAGATTGCTTTCCGGTTCAATCACATCACCATTGCCTGTAATAGTGAGTAGAGCTTTAGAGTCTGCAACGATTAATAAAGCTTCTAAACGGCGCAGCATTTTATCCATGCGCCAATCTTTGGCTAATTCAACAGCCGATCGTACCAATTGCCCCTGGTAGGTTTCCA
>JBJSZW010000064.1:0-10048 GCA_046090565.1 Gammaproteobacteria bacterium | reverse complement strand
TTGCTCCAATTGTCATATTGGCTTTATCATCCCCTATATGAACCTGATCACTTAAGTGGGAAATAACTGTTTTTTGCTCACTTTGTTTTTGCGGTAATAAAGGCGCATCTATGCTAACTGAAAATTTATCCGTGTTCGTGGAGGGCATTACAGGATTCCATTCACTGGTATAGCCTTTTAAATTCATTATTTCCTTGTTACAAGCTTCTATTTTCTTTTTTAAAGAAATAAATTCTTCTCTTGCGTCTCTTTTAAAAGCATTTATCTTTGCTGGCCTTGCTTTCTCTTTGTTTAAGTTTTCTATTTCTTTTTGATGTTTCTCATACTTTTCTCTGTATGTTTTTTCCAATCCTTCTTTTTTATCATACAATTTTGTTATTTTTTGATAATAAGGATCTGATTCTCGAAGGGCTTTAACATAGAACAAACCATCCACATAAACTTCAGAAAATCGATCTGAAAAGGTTTGTTTTGGCTTTTGAAATATTTTCTGACATTCTTCAAATTTTGAGGCATCATATTGAAATACGCATTTCAAAAGTTCATCTTTATTTGGTTGTTTCCCAAACATGCCTTTAAAAAAGTCGGCACCACCAATTTCTTCTCCCGAAAGCGGGGGCAAAGGCAGGCTGTCTGCATAGGCTGGAGCGGGCATGATAATATCTTCAAGCATGTTTGAAAACTTTTCTAAACCTTTTTTAAAGCTTGATTTAAAATCTGATTCAGGTTTACTTTTAGTTGTAGAACTTTCTGCTGTTTTCGTGGATTTTTGATTTTCACCCAGTCTAACAATGCTTCGGATTATTTCTTCACTTTTTTTATTTTTTGTCAATTCCTCATAGCAATTACGAGCACTCATATCTAATTCTTCATCAGAAATTTTATATCCCTGTCTTTCAGCCTTTTTCTTTAAATTTTTCGCTAAAATTTTAGTCGTTTTTTCTTTCAATAGTGTTAGACGTTTCTTTTCCTGCGCCATCGCCTTTTGTCGATTCATGGCCCGATTGGCTTTTTTCTCATCCAAGGCTGAATCATCAAAAGTTTCTGTGGTTTCAGGTTCGAAATCAGATTTTGTTTTATTTTTTGGCTTTGTTTTTTCTTTACTGCCAGCTTCTGTTTTGCCATCTTTTTGAAGTTTAATACGTGTTTTTTCTTTACCATTGATTACTATTTCTTCATCGGCCTCTAAATCATCTTCAGAACGAAATTTAGCTGCTATTTTTTCAGCCTGTTCTGTTAGTTCTTTGATGAAGCTCTCACAGTGTTTAGAAAATTCCGTATAATCGCGTTTTATTTTCTCTTTGGCATTGGCCATGTCCATGAGTGGAATAAAAACGCCTTCAAAATGCTCTTCTTTTTTAGTTTCTGAAAAGGCTGTGGCATCCCGCCTTAAAGGGCCATGAATTTTATCAGCATCTACCGCAACGCTGGCGCCAATATTTGCATAGGCTGTTCGGCTGGAAGTGCTGGTTGTTCTGCTGAAGCTTGCGCTGCCTTTTAATAAAGGATCGCGTTCTGCTTTAGGGGCTTCGCCAGGCTTTGCTGCAGCTGCATGAGGGGCTGTTGCAGAACCAGCGCTTCCTGAACTAGCCGTTGCAGCAGTATTAGCCCCTGGTTTTTGCCCGCCCAAGCTGGACATTTTTGGCATAAAGCCACCCACGTTCAAATTAATATTGGTGCTGGTCGTTTTTTCTTTGTCTTCCCGTTCTGTCGCATAAATGGTTTCTGCTCGGATATACCCAGGTTGTTTGGTGATAATTTGGTAGCCTGTTCCCGTATCTAAAAATTCAATGGTTTTAGCTTTGGTTTGAGAACCTGCTTCTGCTTTTGAATCCAAAATCTGCTCAACTTTAAGGATCGCGCTTAATTCTTTAGTGGTTTCATTGCGCTTCCAAATGCAAATATTTTTACCCGCTTTTTCGGCTAATTTTTGAACAATATTGAGAGGTAAATATTCCAGATTTAGTTTTTCTAAGGCGTAGGTTTTTTCCAGTTCCTTGACATCGGGCTTATTACCCTCTAGGCCTAAGCCCAGAAATATGGCATCGGCTTGGGTGGCTGCATGCACATAACGTTCTTCAAAAACTGTGGTTGCTATGATTTCGCCGTTTTCAGCTGTTTTCTTTCCAGCAACAGGCACTAAAATGGCCTGAGATTGATCTTTGTTAGCATACAATCCACCGCTGATCAAATTTATGCTTTTTCGAATATTCGCATACAATTGATTCGCATTAATACCCGTTTTCCCCGAAGTCCAGGTCCGTTCTGAAGAGGTCTTCGATGCACTCACGCTACCCCCTGTGGACGCACTGCCAGATTTGCTGGATGATCGGCTCTCATTCTGTAAGCTTTCCACATGCAATTGGGTGGCCGTAATCAGGGCCTGGTTGGCTTCAATCAAGGCGCCTTTTAGAATCACTGCATTGCCAGCTACCATTTTGAGTTGATTTAAGACTTGCAAATGCGCATTCACATACTCTTTGGCAAAGCCCTCGGCCTTGCTCCAGTTGGCACTCGCACTAGGCGTCATATTCATCAAATTAATGCCGACAGACATGCCCTTGCTGCTTTGTTTAAAGCTGGATTCTTGCTTGCCTGCTTTGATTTCCGCATCGTTCTTAATTAGAAAATCGGCATCACTCACCACGCCAGAGAGGCCTTCTAAACACATGTTTTTTGCTTCAATCACAAAGCGATTGGCCTGAATAAAGGGCAGCAATAATTGCGTAAAATGCTGTTCGCTTTTCGTGTTTTGTACGCCGATGGATACGGTTGCTAGTTGCCCTAAAATACCATCGATAAAATTACCCGATCCTAGGGTATCGAAAAGTTGGTAGGCATCGAAAACTGCTTGCATACCTGTGAATAGCTTGGCTTCGTCAGACGATCTGGATTTTAGAAAAGCCCCCATGCTATGAATCACCGGCAAAAAGGCTTGTTGCATTTTCGCAGCTGCTGCTTTAAAGCGCCCTTTCATGATATCCGGTGCCAAATCCAGGGCCATGGCTTTGATCGCCACACTGGTTGTTACTGTTTTGATTTCATGATGCAATTCGACTTGTCTTAAAATCACCAAGCCTTCTTTGGCTTTGAAAGTTACGGTACTATTGGGGCAAATCATGATAGGCGCGGCAATATCGATGTCGCCTTTTTTAGATTCCATGTGCAGAGGCCCTTTTTCTGCAATGTAGGTAAAGGTAGTCCCACTGGGGTGCTCTTCTGCAGTTTTGGAATCCACATGCCCAATACCTGAAATACCTGAGGTTCTGCTTTCAGTGCCAGAATTCAGGATGAAAGGGTGCATGGTTTGGGTAGCTTCAGAATCTGTTTTTAAGCTGCCTTCAGCTTCACAGCTAAAAGCAGGCGCATAACCATCTATCGTTTCTTCAGCAATCACTTCTAGTGGCGCCTTTAGTGCCCATTCGTTTCTTAAACCATGCTCGTAATAGCCAGAAGTTACCGTGGTGGTTAGGCCCTTAGAACTAGCCACGGGGCCAATGGTTTCACGTACTTTATCCGCCCCAAAATGCATGCGCCTACTTTTCAAGCGCGAAGGTTTATGAAATTCTGCACGCACGCTGGACCAATTTTGTTCATCTGCGTCCAAATCAACGGGGCCCTGAGAACTAAATTGGGTAGGATAAAACGTATGGCGATAATGGTGACTGGTTGCCGCATAACCATTCCAAGCATTGCTGGCCTTGGTCGAGCTGATTTCAATGTCTTTACCCACAGCCGGTTTGAACAACAAACTGCGCATCTTGTTTTTTGTTTTTGCCCCCTCTTCACCCAGTTTAATTTCAGCACCAGAAGCATTTAAGGCATCCACGCGATCAAAAGTCATTCCTTTGGCTTCCACCGTGGCTCCAGCCTGGGCTTCATGCACTTCCATGACTTGATCATGTGCTTTTGTTTTTGAACGTAGGCCACTTCTCTTTTTCTCAAAAAAAGTTTTCAGTTCTTGCAAAACATGAAATCGTTTTTTAATTTCAAGTTCAGATAATTCTGAAAAAGCAAAAACTCCATAAGGCGCATACAAATGCCCGGTTGCCAAAAATTTTGAGCTCTCTTTGCTTTTGCCTCGAATCTTGGCTCCACCCAACAAAGCAAACAGGCCACCAGCTCCATCCCTTAGTTTTGGATTATCTAATTTTTTAGCAGGAATAAAATTCATTTCTGCTCGTTCTTTGAACTCTCCTGTTCTTGAATCTTGAACCATTTTGAAGGTATAAAGAATCATGTCTTCGTCAATAACTTCCGAAAAAGAAGCTAAGTTTTTAGCTAGATCTTTGCTTGAGAATGCTTCTTTATTTTTTTCCTTCCATCGTTTTCCAGCTTCTAAGGCCTGCACATAGGCTTCATCCATACTTTTGTTCTTGCCATTAAAAGCAAAGCCCTTGGCTTCTTCATAGGCCTGTCTGAATATTTCAAGCTCTAGCGTCGTATCTAAAAGAAATTTAATGGCCTGGCTACCCACTTCGATTATCCCATGGGGACCTACGATGACTGGATCAGGCAGCCTTAAACTGCCTGCCCTAGGTAAAATGGAACGAAAGAAAGCAGGGGCATCTTCGCTGTCGTCTTCTTCCATTTCCATGGCCAGGCTGTCTAAGCTTTCAGAAGCCTTATACACCGCCTTAAAAGGCTTAGGAGGGCTAAGTTTGATCCAGGTATTGTTAATTCCCACAATCATTTTATCGAAATTACTGAAATCAAAACTGGGGGCCACCACATTAGTCCCACTAAAATCCAGAAGGGGAATATCTTCGGACATTTTGAATTCTGTGCCTAAGTTTAGAGTGGAATAATAGACAGTTGTATTGATTGTTTTGTTCTGATAACCACAAAGTTCCTGCGTTGCAGAATGAAAAGTATGCTTTTTCTTTCTATATTGCGGTTCCATCACTTCATAGGTACTTTGCACAGTACCCTGAGAAACATCCGGTTCCTTGCCCGACCATTCCAAGGCAGCAATCTTGCTTGCAATGACCTTAATTTTTGTATCTGGATTGACTTGAACCATTCCCTGAACAGTTAACTTCGAATGCTCAGATTCTGGAAGATAACGATTGGTACTCCCATTTGTTCTATTTTGAATGAGCATTCGATGCAGAATGTCTTTAACATTTAAACGAGCATTTTTTTTGACAAAAATATCCGAACCCACATTGTCCCAAGTAGGGCTATTGATTTCCAAGCTTTGGGCTCGTGCTTTTACATAAGAAGTGACCACGCCATCTGGTGCAGTCATTTTAAGGGGACCATTGGTTAAAATGGTGGTTTGCGCATCACTTGCATAATTTTGGTAACCGCCCCAGCCATAGGAATCCCCAGCCACAGGCACAACACGCCCCAAATGAATTTTAGAGCTGCTCACAAAAAAAGTCCCCTCTTGGGACACAAAACGGGCCAATAAGCACTGAATACTCTTCGCTTGGATATCTATCACGCCAGTACAGGAAATTTCTCTCAAGATTTTTTTCAAATCATCGCCTAAATTTACAGGCTGGCTAGGGGATTTGATGACCACATGGGATGCTGGCGCTTTTTCTGAAGCAGCCGCTGCACTACTATGAAGCTTTCTACCCGCTTCAATATTGGCCTGAAAATCAAAAGGCTTGGTGGCTGCTACGGATAAATCAAAATAAAAAGAACCCGTATTCTTTAAGAGCTGCTTAAAACTGCGGCCATTCATAAAACGCAAATGCGTCATGCCGTTTATTTTGAAAGAATGCGCATTATAAACCAAGGTTTCTAAATATTCATGGCTCATAAAATTTTGAGCCGCCTGAATAGGCGCATTTAAGTACAAATGCTGGCCCTTAAAATCAAATTGCCCTACTTTAACGCGAGCACGTTTTAAGATTTTATTTTTCGCGGGATTTAAAATCACTTCATTGGAAAAACCATGGCCATTCACCAAAAATTGGCCTTTTGGTGCCGTTTTTATAAAGCCATAATTTCGAACCGCTTTTTTGTGTTTCTCTTGGGTATGTAGTTTTACATCACTGGCAGCAACACTGGAATGATTTTCGATCGTTTTTGCTGTAATTTCTGTCCAATTTTTTGCTAAAATTGGTTTTTCTATTTTAAATTTTGATTTAAGTGCAACGGTTACTTCACTACCCAAAAAGCCTGCCTGTTTATTCAGATGCTGACTGTGCACCCCAATCACTGTACTTATCAAGGGATTATTTAATTCACAATGATTTGTTTGAACATGAATCAAAAAGCCTGGACTAATAACCGAATCTTCGGTACTTTGAATACGGGGGGCATCTAAGAATAAAACCCCATCCTCTTTTCTGCGCAAGGAATTAGAATCCTGAGGGCCAATCCAGCCCCCATTGTTATTCAAAATTTTAAGATCACTGGTCACTTCAACATCGGCCTGATGAAGGCCCATGATTTGGCCGCCTTGGTTATTAATCAGGCCTTGGGCAGCAACATTCAGGTTTTTCCCTGCCAATAGAGTACCTTGACAATTCTGAATTTCGCTGGAACTCTTAATATTTAATAGTTGAGATTCAATATGGCCCTTGCTATTGTCCAAGGCGCCTGTGTCTAAATCCATTGCCTCCCCGGCGACAAATCTAGCGTCCCGGGTAATCAGGCTAATGTCTTTCTCAGAAGAACCTGCATACAACTTAAGCTTAACCGTATTTCTGACCTCTAAAGAATTTTCGACTTTGAGCTGTTTTAAAGCGCCCCGTATGTGGTTCACCCGAACGTTTTTGGCCTGGCAATACAAATTACTTGGGGTAATTTCCGGCTTTAAACCCATTCTTATTTCTTTTAATGAGCTGGATTTTTCCTGGGATACAAAATTCAAATCGCCATTTAAATCTATATTTTTCATCCCTATTTTAGAAAAGCCTTCTAATTCTAAATCAAACTCGCCTTGAATATTTTCTAATTGCAAATGTCCTTGGGGGCTGAATTTTAGCTCCACTGCTCCAGTTTTAGATCCCAAGCAGGGAAAAGCCATATGTATAGGATCGCATCCGAAGCTTAATTCAGCGCCTAAACTGGGCTCATAGTAGCTGCCCTGAATTTGGCCTGTTTTGGGATCGCGTTTTAGCTTTAATTTAGCTTTGATGGGTTTAGGGGCAGCGCTAGCGCTCGAAGCAGAACTGGGCGTCCCGGCTGCAGGGCTAACAGCGGCACTAATTTCTGTAATTTTAATTTCTCTTAAAGCTGCTTTTTCGAGTAAATTTTTACAATAGGCAGCCACCCCTGGCAAAGTTTTATCTAATTTTTGCGTCAAATCATAAAGTGTTTTAGCTTGCCCTGGCAAGGCTTTGGCCTGGCTTAAATTAAATTTCGCCCCCTGTGCCAAAAGCATGATGGCGGATAATTCTCGTTTCTTTTCACAAGCCAAGTCTAAAGCTGAGTGGCCATGCGCTGTTTTAGCATTCAGGGCTTTTTTATCTTGATGTGCAAATATTCTAACAATTCGACGAACTTCCAGGGGATCGTCTTTTTCGAAAATCAATTCGTGCAAAATATTGGGACGATCAGGGTGGGTGATGGGCTTTAATTTAGGATTTAAGCTCTCTACTTGCTTGGCAATTTCAGGATAAGAGCTGTAAAGCGCTTCCAGTACTTCGGCATATTCAGGATAGTATTCAGAATCATCCATCAGGGCTTTTAAAATAGGCGCTTTAACGCTGCGGCTAATTTTAGGCTCTGCTAAGCAATATTCAATGGCAGCCAGGTATCGGCATTTATCCATCAGCAGCATTTCTGGGTTTAGGCCTTCGCCATTATAAGCATGCTCAGAAACCCAATGTTTAATCAGGCTTACATTGCCCTGAGCCAGAACATCTGGCCATAAATCTGCAGGGTTAGCGCCTGCTCCCAGGGCTCTATCCAAATCTAGCTTATTGATTTTAGTTTTAAGCTGGCTAAAACAAAGTTTTTTTCGCCATTCTTTATTAAAAGCTCGTATTTTCTCTTTTTCATCACCTTCAAAACCAATTAAAGAATGCTTCTCGAATAAATAGCCTTTTTGCATGGCTTCTTTAATATATCCACCTATTTCAGGGTGCTCTTCTGCATAAATGTGCCATAACATCAAATTTTTGAAGAAAGGATGTATTTCACAGATTCTGACCTTCAATAAATGTCTTAAGGAAGAAATTTGATAATCAACATTTATTTCTTTCAATGCAACAAAATACTGGAACAATTCTACCCAACCATTCTGCGCCATGACTCGAATGGAAAATTCATCCCTTGAAATATAATCTGGATCCATTGTTTTCAAAAGTTCTAAATTAACCTGAGAACAACCATGGAAATTGGCTGTACTTAAAAGTTCGTGCATCAATACTTTATTACCACGTATGAATTTCATAATGGTTTGAATTAGATTTAAGTCTTCTTTTTCGGCATGTACCACAAAAGCTTTTAGTAAATTCTCAAAATTATTACCGCCTAGTTTTCTATCTTTTGAGGAGGCTTTCAAGGCTTTTAATTTTTCTAGAAAATTTAGGTTCTTATTGTTTAATACAGAATCATAATGCTTTTTAAATGCTTCTAAGAGGGGTTTAAAATATTCAAACTTGGATTGAAAGTCACCCTCCTGATTTAGAAAACCAATTGTTTTATGAAGGTATTTTGCTAATTCCAAACCACCTGAACCATCCAGGACTTTCTTGAATCCATCTAAAAGATTTCCGGATTTTTTAAAATCTTCTCTATCAAAGGCTTTGATCAAATAATCCCAGTCCACTCTAAAATCTAAATCCAAGCGAATCAAATACCCTAATGACCAAAAATATTCTTTATCTTTTTCTGGGGATATCACTTCTCGTAAATTTTTCACATTATCAAGTAGTATTTGGAACCGAGGATCTTCAAGAGCATAAATGCGATTTAATGCGCTATACAAATTACCACCCAAGGAAATACATTTTCGAGCCGTATTTTCATACCCCAGGCGCAGTGCATATTCTAAATAATCAGTCAGCTTGAATTCATCTGTTGGCATTTGAGCTTCAAGCAGGGCTTGGGTATCTTTTTCTATTTTGCTGAATCTTTGCCTAAAATCTTCTAGGCCTAACCTCACCGGATACGACATTTCCCGATTCGCGCTGGAACGTGCCGAGTCGAAGAAGCGCGTCGAACAGGCATCGAACGTGACCTTCGTGGATCCTCGCCGCCATCCGCTTCCCGATGACGAGTCGCTGGACCTGGTGACCGCCTTCGACTGCATTCACGACATGACCCATCCGGCCGAGGTGATGCGGGCCATCCGGGCCTCCCTGAAACCCGATGGCACCTGGTTGTTGGTGGACATCAAAGCCCTCGACACCTTCGCCGAGAACCTGGCCAAGAACCCCATGGCGTCATTGATGTACGGGATCAGCGTCATGAGCTGCATGTCCTCGGCCATGTCTTTGCCCGACGGAGCCGGACTCGGAACGCTCGGACTTCCGGAATCCAAAGCCCGGGAGATGGCCGAAGACGCCGGCTTCACCCGGTTCCGCCGCCTGGACATCGAACATTCGCTCAACGCTTTCTACGAGGTGCGTCCATGAACCAGAGCACGGAAATGAGTCTCGACGACGTCCGGACCGAGAGCCTGCGGTACGGACCGCTCGCCTACGTCGCCACCTCCGGCCCCACCAACGAGCCGCATCTGGCGCCGGTGGCGGTGTCGTGGTTCGACGGCGACGTCTACGCCTTCGTGCTCTCCTCCGGAGTGAAGGTGCGCAACGTGCGAGCCAATCCCCGAGCCACCGTGCATTTCAGTGTCGGAGCATCCACCAACTGGGACAGTTGCATCGTCTGGGGTGACGCGGAGATCCTCGACACCGTCGATCAGCGCCGTCATCTCTGGGACAAGATGGGGTACGACCTGGCGGCCTTCGAACCCGGTGGTCCGGAGAGCGACAACCACGTGTTCCTGCGGATCCGTCCGCGGCGTGCCACGGTCCTGCGGTCCTACGGACTGGCCGGGCGGGCCACGTGGAAGCGTGGTTCGTCCGCATGAATCGACTCACACATATGGATCGCTCGATCGCCGGCCGCGCGGCCATCG
>JBJSZW010000063.1:0-3087 GCA_046090565.1 Gammaproteobacteria bacterium | reverse complement strand
GCGGCGGCAGAATGGCGGGCAGGTCCTCCCAGATTTTCAGGGCGATCTTTTCAGACTCCTGCCACATGGCCGCCGTGTAATATTTCGACTTCTCCAATCGCACAGGCATGCCCGCCAGAGTCCGGACCCCGGCAGCGGGATCCGAGGAACTCAAGTCCTCAACAAGCTCGATACGGCCTTCCCCGACAGGCACACTGTTGTAGCCGCGCACCATGAAGGGCAGGATTTGATTGTAGAGGCGGGTTTCCTCTCCTTTGGCATTTTTTAGAACCAATCGCCGGGGCGTGTCGAACGGCATGCGATATCCGAATTCTTTTGGGGGCTGCTGTGATGCCAATCCACACCATACCCGCAAATAGGCATCTGTTTCTTCTGGCACCTCTTCCTCTGGCGGATTCTCTTGGGCAGGCAAGCAGATTGGGAGCAAAAAAACTATAGCGAGAAGGAGTGATTTTTTATTCATTTTGCTCGGATAATTTAACAACGAAATAGCCGGTGGGCCTGCGGAATCGATCCTTACCTCGCCTTTCGGTGGAATCCTTGGGCCCCTCGGGGGTATCCTCAGCCTTGGAATTCTTGCTTATGGGATCAAAATCCTCGTCCTCGGGCAAAAACAAGGGGTTGCCGTTGTCATCCATGATCGTGTAATTGGGCATGATGCGGAAAGTTTGCTTCTTTCTGCTTGTGGCCATGACTTTTCCGGATATGGGATTGAGAGTTTGGCCTACCGCGTAAACCGTGAAGGTGTTTCCTTTGGTGCAGATCAACTCGACGCACCGGCGGAACAATTCCTCTTTCGCCCGATCATAGACGGTCGCCATGTTGGCTCCCAGTTTGTTTCCCGTTGAAAAAAACGGTTTCCAATCGGGGCCCTCCCGATAGAGCAGCTCGGAAAGCTGTCCACGCTCCCAAAACAACCGGTAATTGGAGGGATTGAGAGGTGTGTTGTTTTGAAGGTGATCTAGGACTGCATTTATGATCGTATTCAAATCTGAGTCTGTAAGTGTCTTGCCATTCAAACCGACAGCTCCGTCTGTAAACCTGAATCCCTTAAGGGCAGTCCGCAACGCCAAGCCTCCATCCCTCGGCACGCCGTTGATATTGATCACGCCCTCGGTTTGCCACCGGTCAAATCCCGGGAAATCATCCTTCGCATCAATTTTTCCGTCTTTATTGGTATCTACCGTAGGGAACTTGTTGGAAAACACATCCGCCAAGCGCCAGGCCGTCCAGTTCCGGCTCGCGCTGGTTTCCTTCCCATCCCACAAACCGAATCTGTTAATCGTGACATCGTATTTTTCCGACTGCCCGATTTTTAAGGTTCGTCCGCCGTGGCGGACCCGTGGAATAGAAGAAATATTGTAAGTTGTAATCACCTTGACGGGGTCAAACAAATTCCCCACCTGCCCGACGCTTTCCAATGATTTGTCAAGTTGGTGATACGAGGCAGAACTAAAATCAGTGTAATCACCCCATCGATTGCTCTCTAAATTTTTATTGAGAGTAAGGAAAGAGGTATTTCCTTCAGGTCCATATTGCGAATCATTTGGACCTGCGCCTTTTTTTGCATTTTCACTTTTGCCGTCAGCAAATCGAGTTTGATATTTGTCATTATCATCACTGGGGGAATATCTTTTTATTTCGATCTCTTCATTTTGTGATCTCAAATCACCGGTTGTATAATTATCTGCATATAATTCTTTTGATGAATTAACAACAGACGATCTTGTAAAATAATTTTTTGACATAATTGCGCTCTCATAAGGAGGCTGGCGGACGAATATTTTAAACAGATTTCCAGACGAGTTTAAAGCAACCGCAGGACATGATTCAATTATGCCGAGGTCGCTTCCAATGAGGATTTGAATTTCACAATCATATGCTCCGTTAGTGGAACCAGCCCGTCCAGCCGGCCCACCTGTTTCGGAACTTATTTGATATAGGTTTTGTATTGGCGGAACTTTGTCATCTGGATCATCTTCATTTTTTTTGGTCACACCTGTAAAGTTAGATACAAAAACACCATCAGAATAAAAAAACTCATTTATATCACAATAACTTGCAAAGGGATTTGAGGGGTTTGCAGCTGCGCTTTCAGTGCAAATGACTGCATAACCATTTGCTGGTATAGAAAATTCTGAAAAGGATTTACCATCACTTTTTCTTTTAAAATCTTTAAAGAAAATTTTTACTGGGTCATGAGTAGTGGGAGTAATTGTCCCTCCACCTACATCCCAATCGAACAAATTATAAATTTTGATAAAAGAATTAGATCCTAGGTTGCTGATTTGGATCGGCTTATTTGTTGGGTTATGAAGTTCAATATAATGATAAACATCAAAATCAAAACTAGCGCCTGGATTTGCACCTAAAGGAACAATTTCGGGATCTAGTTTCTTAAGATAAACTCGCATTGCATATTCTGAAATAAGCGGAACTGATTCCTTGCCTATCGCAATAGTATCACTTTTAACTATGGAGTTTGCGCTACTAGGAGCAGGATCTCCCAATGTTCTATCAGGTATTCCCATAACGACTTGAAGCTTCTTTGTCTCGTCATCTTCACCCGATGCCACAATAGTTGGAATTGAATCGCTATCCAAGTAATCCCGCAAATTAACAGCGATTCTAAAATTGTAAATGTCCGAATATTTTATGCTGTTTAAACTTAGATCGCTTTCCTTAACTTCTTTGTTATTTATTTTTGACAGATATGTTGCATTGTTTGTTAAAGAAGAAGTGCGGAAAAATCTCTCCCCGAAATCCGGCATGGCGTATTGGTTGTCGATAGCAGCAATGATGCGGTCGAGTTGCAACCGAATCTGTTGTTGAGATTTAGGATCAGCGAGATCCACCTCTTGCACCACTTCGTTAAGATTCAAGCGCAACGCGCCACCGCGTGATTGATCTAGGGCAGATGATTGGGTTGTAAGAATGAATTTATTGTCCTCTATGGAGGTGGAATTTGCGCTAGCAGCAAGACCAATTGTGCCTAAAGTTGGGATGTTTGCACGTGGTTTTGCCGGAGGCGCAGGAAGCGGTTTCGGGAGAAAGTCCGAGCGGATTTTTTCGATCTCCTCGGAAAGT